>JAAEPA010000386.1 GCA_024222475.1 Gammaproteobacteria bacterium
GAAAGACAATCCAGAATACTCGTTGTTGATGACGACACCGACCTGTGCGCAAACCTCCGGAAGATTTTGGAGATGCACGATTACGCTGTTGATATTGCGTGTAACGCGAACGATGGGATTGCTCTTTGTCGAGCAACGCAATACGACATAGCGCTTGTCGATATTCAATTAGGAGCCGATTCCGGACACGATCTCGTTGAAACACTCGCACAGATTTCTCCCTCCACCGAATGGATCTTTATGACCGCGTATGCGTCACTCGAAAGCGCGATTGAGGCGGTCAAACAAGAACATGTCGTCTCGTATGAAACCAAACCCCTCAATCTGGATCGTCTGCTGGCACTCATCAAGCAGATCATCAAACGCAAGCAGGCCGAGGAAACGCTGAGGGAGAGCGAGGAGAAATATCGTTCTTTAATTACGAATATTCCGGATGTGATCTGGACGACAGATCATGAAGGCAACACGACTTTTCTCAGTCAAAATATAGCAGCAGTCTATGGATACACGCCTGAAGAAATTTATGAGGCGGGCAGTCAACTCTGGCTTGGAAGAATCCACCCTGAAGATGTCGAACATGTCACACACGCGTTGGAAGCCTTATTCGAAGCAGGGCAACTGTTTGATATTGAGTACCGGATCAAGAGAAAAGATGGGGAGTGGATTTGGGCGCATGACAGGTC
>JAAEPA010000387.1 GCA_024222475.1 Gammaproteobacteria bacterium
ACATCAGGCCCCACGGAGTATCCTTGACTGCATCTTGAGGGCTATCCACGATTGCCAAAGGTATTTGAGTAGAGATAAAGACAATAACCTGTAGGATGCCGATGCATGCACTGACGAATGCCACCGCAATCAGCGTCTTCACGAAGACGCGTGCGAGCCGCTCGCTTGCAATAATATGAACAAGGATCAGTGGCAGGATCGCACTTTTACTGTACTTGATTAGACCAGATATAAAATGGAATGGCCGGTCGATGATCGCATTCGGTAGATCCAAAATTGCGATTGCCAACGCAAAGTACATGAGCAGAGGGAACTTAATCGGTTTGGTGGGGTTGGCCAGAGCGTATGCGATTATAAGGCCCATGGAGGCGACAACTAGTAAATCACCGGGGTCCACCCCACCTGCTCCGATGGCGACAAGCTGCATAGAAATGAGGAGCGCTACAATCTGAATCTCCCGAAATTCCCTGGCTCTCGCCGCCCAGGCGATGATCACACCGACTGCGCAAAACAATACGACTGTGATCAGCGAAACCTTGAACGGAATTTCG
>JAAEPA010000388.1 GCA_024222475.1 Gammaproteobacteria bacterium
CCAAGACTTGGGGGTGAGATGTAGTTAAGGCCTGGCCGGTAATCGGCGGCATCTTGTCATCGACCTTGATAGAAGGAGGCGCTCCAGCGGTAATAAACAGATCGGAACCGTCCTTGCTGTTCCGAGTTCGCAGTAAATCATGTATGAAACGAATTGCCTTATCCCTATCCATAGCATGGTTCCCTTAATGACAATCGGTATGCGAAGACCTTGAGCTTGGATACACCCAATCCAAAGAGAATAGCAGGGCATTGTGTACTGACTTTATCCCTGTTGTAAGTCATCACTCCCAGCCTAATTTAAGATGAAGTGATAAACGGCCTAGAAATTATCTTTATTGGCAGCCTTGCGACGGGCTTCCTCTTTGCTGATTAGGCCCCTACTCAACACATCCTTGAGATTCTGATCCAGCGTCAGCATTCCGATGCTCTGCCCAGTTTGAATAGCCGAATACATTTGGGCCACTTTATCCTCACGGATCAGATTGCGAATAGCCGGTGTACCGATCATAATCTCGTGGACGGCTACTCGCCCCCCACCGATCTTTTTACACAGGGTCTGAGAGATTACTGCCCGCAACGACTCGGATAACATGGATCTGACCATGTCCTTTTCTGCCGCAGGGAAAACGTCAATAATACGGTCAATGGTCTTGGCGGCGGAACTTGTATGAAGGGTACCGAATACGAGATGCCCGGTTTCTGCTGCAGTTAGAGCAAGACGGATGGTCTCCAGATCCCTCAACTCACCAACCAGGATGGTGTCAGGGTCTTCACGCAATGCAGAACGTAAGGCTTCGCTGAACGAGAGGGTGTCACGATGCACCTCACGCTGATTAAGAAGACATTTCTTACTTTCATGTACGAATTCTATGGGGTCCTCTATGGTCAATATGTGACCGTACTCGGAGTCATTCTTATAATCGACCATCGCCGCCAGGGTCGTTGACTTACCGGAACCGGTGGGCCCGGTGACCAATACGATGCCGCGTGGATAGGAAGATATTTCCTCGAATATCTTGGGACAATTTAATTCCTCCAAGGTAAGAATCTTGGTGGGAATGGTGCGAAATACGGCCGCTGCACCACGACTCTGGTTAAATGCATTTACTCGAAATCGCGCTACCCCCGGAATCTCGAATGAAAAGTCGGTTTCTAGGCGTTCCTCGAAGTCCTTGCGCTGTTTGTCGTTCATGATATCGTAAACCATTTCATGAACTTCCCGATGCTCCAAGACAGGGACATTGATGCGCCGCACATCACCATCGACCCTTATCATGGGGGGTACACCAGAAGAGATATGCAAGTCCGAGGCCCCGTTCTTAACGCAGAAGGCAAGCAATTGGGTCATGTCCATATCTTTTCTCTACCGTTGCAGTCTGCTACCCGTCGCAGCGGCGCTATCCCTACTCCCGTATGTTGTCGCGGGTGGAAATGACTGCCCTGATTTCAAGGGGAAACTAATGATAAACTGTCACCTTGTTTGGCACCGTACGAAGGCCGAGATAATACCCACGCTACTATTGAGTCATCATCATCTCTGGTACAGTAGGAAATACCGTCTCACGTTTCAATACAAGGGCTGATGCTTGGTGGATAAGGGTATTGATTGGCACGATTAAAGGCGACGACCCGATCTAGGAGGCTGTCTGAGAATTGGCTCCTAGCACATCCTTCACAAGGGAGAACTTAGTCACACCATGTTATCCATCCGTGACCGGCTCGCTCAGATCCGGACCAAGATCTCTGAGGCCGAGTATCGCTATGGTCGATCACCGGGTTCCGTATCAC
>JAAEPA010000389.1 GCA_024222475.1 Gammaproteobacteria bacterium
ACCCACCTTCACCGGCACCGACGACAAAACCAACGCACCGCAAGGTAGGACGCAATTCGCCATGCCCGTGCGGAAGCGGCAAGAAGTATAAGAATTGTTGCCTGCGTAAGAATCAGCCTAAGAATCAGCCTGCACAGCGGACACCGAACGCGTCCCCAAAGGTCCACGAGGTCGACGAACGTATGGTCTCTCAGATGTTGGACTTTGCCGCGCAGCGCTTCGGTAATGCCTTGTTACGTGCGACTGAGGACTTTGACGACCATCAAGCTGCGGTTCAGCTCTTCGCCCCCTGGGCGGTCTACCACTTCCTCATCGAGGGCAAGCCGATCGTTCAATGGTTTATCGATGCTCGAGGATACCGCCTTTCCAACACCGAACGAAAATGGCTAGAGGCGCAGCAGTCGGTATGGTTGTCGGTCTGGGAAATTACCGACGTCGAGCCGGGAAAAAGCTTGACACTCGAGGACCTGTTGACTGGCGAACAGCGCACCGTCATGGAGGTCAGCGGGTCGAAGATGCTTGCCAAGCGAGATGTCATTCTAACTCGCGTTGTCGATTACCGGGGTTTACTAGTGCTTGGAGGTGTTCACCCGCGACCCTTACCCCCGGCGGAGGCCGCCGAGGTGATCCGGCTTATTCGCCGCCGGCTGCGTCGCAAGCGAGTGGTTCCCGTCGAGCGTCTACGCAACGATAGGATTGGACGCTATATCATTGCCCGCTGGGACGAGGCGGTCGCCAACTTCGACGAGCAGCGGAGCATACGCCCGAACCTCCAGAATACCGAAGGGGAGGCATTGTTGCTCACCGTCGATCAGTTCGAGTTCGAATCCTCCGCGCGTAACGAGCTCGAAGAGAGACTGGCGATGCTTGAGGACGTTGACTGCACAGAGCCAGGTGGGTCGGGCCATCAGACCTTCGTTTTCACCCGACCAGGGAATCCCTTGCACCTAGGTTTGGAAAATACCGTAATTGGCAAAGCGCAAATTTCTAATGGTAAATTGCGGCTCGAAACAAACTCCGTCAAGCGCGCGGACGCATTGCGCGAACGCATAGAGATCGCCTGCGGCGATCTAATTCGCCATCGTACTCGTGAGCACTCGGATCCGATTGCCCTGCTTCAGAAGAGCAAGAGAGACTCCCACAGAGGCGAAAGGTCACCAGAGAACCTGTTGTCAGCAGACGAGAGCAAATTGCTCCGCGAGGTTAAGGAGAGGCATTATGCCGATTGGGTGGATCAACCACTGCCAGCCCTCGACGGCAAGACACCACTGGAAGCCGTACGGACAAAGGCCGGCAAAGACCAAGTCGACTTACTGCTCAAGGTGTTTGAAAACCATGAGGCACGATTGCCAAAGAGCCAACAGGCCGATTTCTTGAACTTGCGGAAAGAACTGGGATTTAAGGCATAGCGCCAGGTTTCGGCCCTTGAGTTTCAGCGGAACATAAGGCCACTATACCAGTGTCTGAACATCGAGTGACAACTACCGGAAGACCGACACCTCAACCCAATCACGGCGCCTCAAAAAACGCCGGCAAGTCGTCCTCCAGATACCATTTTTCGCGCTGCCCATCATACCACCATGATTGTTGATCATTCAGCGTCGTAAGCCTGTTCTGCCGTTCATGGTAATAGTCTATGGATGCAGATACGGTGGCCTCTTTACGGTCCTCGGTCAATTCGCTGCGGGTAACCCGATATGAAGTTACCCTGATCTCCTTAAAATGACCCGTATCGATGGACTTGAGTGCCTCTCCCTCACGAGCCCGTCTCATACTGCTAGCATCCTCGTACTGCCCCCATCTCAGCATCTTTCCATAGGCACGAGTACGCTCACCAAGTGCATCAATTTGCTTGCGCTCCTGCACCGAACCGCAGCCACATAGCATTCCCATGAGGATGAAGCTTAATAGATGGATAGAGTAGGTTTTTACTGATTTCATTGGGCTTCCAGGGCTTGGGTAGTCGAGGTTCTTCCCATGATGGAGGGGTAGAAAACTGGTTGGGCATTTTACATTCCTCAGGCCCTGACAGGGATAGATCCGGACAGCCGGTGGTCCCAACTAGAATAGTCATCCTCAATAATTGAAAGGAAGTTCTCATTACCGTCTAAACCCAGGTGTCACTGCCCTACCATACAGCCAAAACATTTGCCCGTTAGGGTAATAGAGCATGTACAAGCGCTATTGGGACATACAGTATGGTCCGCCTCCTCGCCCAACCACCCCATCAATGAGGCGTTGGCGGGGTAAGTGGGTAGTGTGAAAATCCCTTCATATTTATTCATTGACTGATTGCTCTTCGAGGTGCGATGAACCGTTCCGGACTTGTCATTATACTTATCGTGCTCTGCTGCAGCTGTTCGCTCGCCTACGCCACAAGGCCGGATGCCCTACCCCACCCGTCTGAGCTAAAACATGACATCAGCTTCTGGACCCGAGTATTTACCGAAATAGACACCAAACACGGCTTTATCCACGACAACCAATATCTCAATATCGTCTACCAAACCGTTAAGATTCCCGAGAGGATCAGCAGACGAGCCCGTGATCAGCGCATAAACAAGATCAAAGAAGGCTACCGAAAGGCCTTGCTGGCACTGGCCGAGGGCAAAAGAAAGCGGTTGACGCCATTAGAAAAGAAAGTACTGAAGCTCTGGTCAACCAGGATCAGCAATAAAACTTTTAAAGCGGCCGCGCATCGGCTTAGATTTCAATTGGGTCAGGCCGATAAATTTAAGGCTGGATGGCAACGTGCCGGGGCCTGGCGAGCGTATATTGAACAACGCCTTGTGAAACACGGGGTCCCGAAGGAACTCGCTGCACTGCCCCATGTAGAATCCTCCTTCAACCCCAAGGCCTATTCGCATGTCGGGGCAGCCGGCCTCTGGCAATTCACTCGGTATACCGGCCAACGCTTCATGCGTATCGACCATGTGGTAGATGAACGACTCGACCCCTTTAAATCCAGCGATGCAGCCGCCCGTTTGTTGAAATACAACTATGATCTGCTGGACAGTTGGCCGCTGGCGATTACGGCCTATAACCACGGTGCCGCCGGCATGCGCAGAGCCGCCCGCAAACTGGGTACCCGTGACATCGCAACGATATTGCGTCGCTACAAGAGCCGGACCTTCGGATTTGCTTCGCGCAATTTCTATCCCGCCTTTCTCGCAGCCGTAGCGGTGGACAACAATGCACAGAAGTACTTTGGTCCCTTGCGCCCGGTCCCGAAAAACAAGACTAAAAATATAAAACTCTCCTCTTTTTTCGAGGCCAAAACCCTGGCAACGGCCCTGAACATCGATCGTGGGACCCTAAAGTCACTCAACCCCGCCTTACGCCCTTCAGTCTGGAATGGCCAAAAACGCGTGCCGAAAGATTATGAATTACGTATCGTATGCGAACGAAACTGCTCGTCTATCAGCCACCAAATCGATAAAATCGCAGCGGTGGATCGACATCATAAACAAACCCCCGATCGCTTCCACAAGGTCCGCCGGGGAGACACCCTATCCAAGATCGCCTCCCGATACAGGGTCAGCAGCAAAAACCTTGCGGAACTGAATTCCCTGCGCAATCGCCACCGAATTCGGGTTGGCCAGGTATTGCGTCTGCCAATACATGAATCCTCTTCTAAAGTCCGTCTTGCCACAACGGGTTCATCGCCATCTCCAACGAACGGCACGACTGAACCAAGTAGGATAACCACCTATAACGTAAGACGGGGAGATAACATTACCAAGATTTCCCAACGCTTCGGGCTGCAAGAACGCCAATTGCTGGCATTGAATAATGTGCGTAATAAAAATCGAATCTTTGCAGGCCAAACGCTTAAGGTGGCTGCCGACATCGACGCGATGACGGGAGTTGAACAACGCACTAACGAGTCACAGAAAATCGATTCTAACGCGAGACAATATATGAAGTTGGCAACACTGGCCGATGCGCAAACCACAGCGGTCAAGTCCATAAAACCCAACAGCTCTGCGGATGCCGCATCGCTCGAACCCGAGGACGAACAAGACACTGAACCCCTGGGGCCGGCTTTACCCTCAGAACTTCATCCTGCCCTATCCGCGGATCCCAGCGATTATACTGTGGCCAAGAATGGCACGGTAGAGGTACAAGCTGCGGAAACCCTGGGTCATTTTGCCGACTGGCTCGACATCCGAACTCAAAAAATAAGGAATATCAATCGATTTCGTTTCGGAAGACCCGTATTGGTGGGTAAGAGACTCAAGCTTGATTTCTCCAAGACCTCAGCCGAAGCATTCGAACAGCGCCGCACCGACTACCACTGCGCTCTGCAGTCCGGTTTTTTCAAAGATTATCAGATCACCGATACCCACACCCATATCATCAGACGCGGCGAATCATTATGGCACCTCACCCATAGCAAATACCGCGTTCCTGTATGGCTAGTGCGCCAATACAATCCAGATCTTGATCTTTACGATGTTCACCCCGGCATGAAGGTTATCATTCCCCGACTCATTCGACGCCAAGAAGCATCAGTTTCCAACCCTTCCATGACTGTTCAGAGGACCTGCGATAGCCAAAAAACTGCTTCTCGGAAACCTGCTATTATCGGTGCTATATTTTCGTAGTAAGCCGCATTAAATATGTAAACCTGTCACGCATTTGTCTGAACCAAGTGTTCACCTAGCCGCAACGCCAGCTGAACGATAGTAAACGTCGGATTGACGCAGCCAGCGGAGGGATAAACCGAAGAGCCCGCAATATATAAGTTATCCTGACCGAAAACCTTGCAATTGCTATCAACAATTCCGTCTTGTGGTGTTGCCGCCATGCGAGTACCCCCCATATGATGATGACCGCTGTGGGGCTTATCATTTGGAAACGCACCTTCATCCAAGATCCACGGATCTACACGCAGACGGCCAGCATTGGTTTGAGCTAGGAATTGGCCAAATCGCATGGCTGCTTTCTTGGCCGTTTGTACGTCATATCGGCTCTTCTTCCACATCAGTTTCACGCGGGGAACCCCCAGTCTGTCAACTTCAGAGGAGAGTTCTATGCGGTTTCTTTCCAACGGCTCCTGCTCCCAAGCACCGCGCATTTTAGCCTCGCAAACCAGGTTCTTTCCTACCAGGCTAGCAGCCCATCGGCCGAAGTCCGGAGCGACGCAACTGATCTCGGTGAGAAGGCCTGTTGAGCGCTGTTTAGCGATCTTCATGCCGCAATTGAGAGATCGATCTTCGAGCATTGCGCTCTGGGTCGGTGCAAAAAAGACTTCCCCCCCGTTTTGGGAGTGGGTAAATGGCGGGTTTCCTGTAATGATGGCCTCTCCAATTCGATAGTGAGGATGTTCCATCCAGTATTTGCCCAGGGTTGAATCCTCCTTGATGAGCTGCCCATTGGAGAGCTCGTTGCTCCATAGCAGAATTCGGCTGTTCTCGATACCACCGGTAGCAAGCACATAGGTACCGGCTCGCAGCTGCACGGGCTTACCTTCACTGCGTGCAATATGCACCTTAGAGACGCGGTGGCCATCCGTCTCCAGAGACGTGACATTCGCATCCAATACCAGTGTAATTCGCGAGTTGTGCTCGATCCATTCGCGATATTTCCGGCCAAATCTTATCCCCCCCCTGTGTGGTGAAACTCTATGGCCTTGATGCCGCTGTCGCCGAGCAATCTATCGGCGGGGAACGTCGGAATGTCCAGGGTTGAACAGGCCTCATCTAGATAGGGGTCTAGGTCTTCTTTGTTGATAGGCCAAGAGGCCTTGGGTTGGTAGGGTTTCGGGGCAAAGTCTGCCGCATCCATGGGGCGGCACCTTCCGCCCCAGTGATTTGATGAGCCGCCGAGATATCTAACCCGTGTGTAATCGAGCGGGTAGTAGGGATCGCCAACCACTGTGCCCCGATACAGATCCTGAGATTCTTG
>JAAEPA010000390.1 GCA_024222475.1 Gammaproteobacteria bacterium
CCCCACATCTCGGTTGAAATGTGGCAAATACCACAACTTATGATTTATTCCCCGGCTTAGCCTCCGCATCTGTGGATGCGGAGGCAGTTGACGGGAGAGCTCCGGTCAGTCCCGTGGGTTCCAGATGAGGGCGAAGACGTTCTCGTCGTCCTGTCCGGCGGCCATACCGAGATTGGCATAGAGTTTCTTCGGACCGAACTCGGGCGCGGCAATGGAAAGCGAGACATATTCCTTGCCGGAGGCCTCAGACGTGCGGATCCAGGCGGCGCCGACTTCGATTCCTTCCGCGAACACGCGATAGTCGGGTTGAGTTTCGCTTGTCTTGCCGCCGTTGGGCGTGATTGCGATTTCGGCACGGATGGAAAGGGTCTTGAGTTCGCCGGTGAAGCGTCCGTCTTTGTGTTTGGTGACATGTCCGATTGCAGCCATTTTCCTGTTCCTTGTTTTTAAAGTTTGCGGCGGAAGGTCATCTTCCTGCCTGACGGCGAACGGAATTGACCTGCCGGAGGGCGGGCGCATCCGGATGAAAGGAGGACCGCAACGCATGTGAAGGATCGCCGGCGGGCTGTTTTTTGGAACGCATCGCGTCTTGCGCGAGGAAGCCGCAAAGCGGCGGGGAAAAAACTGGCTGCCGGCGATTGCGCCAGCCTGACAAGGGTCTCGTCTCGCCAAAGAAAGGCAGGAAGATGTGCTTTTGCCGGTCACCGGAGACAGGGAACTGATGTTGCACGGGTCACAGCATCGGTCAAAGAAGCGAAACGGCTGCGACCACAATGCAGCAAATCAAAATCCCACCATATGCTTTATCAAAAGTGCCCCAATTGGAGGACAGGCGCATGAGTATCCCCGCTGCCATGAGACAACGGGATTACGATCATCCGCAGTATGCACGGATCACCGATCCTCCGATGGTGGCTCAAACACTTCCGCGATACGCTGCCAGTCGGCACCGATGCTCGTGGTCTCGATTGGTGTGTCCGTATGACCGGCAAACGGCAATTTGAGCCAGCTAGGCACCCAATTTGCAGTCTGCCGACGACCGTTCTCGCCCTTCAGACAGTCGGCGATGATACCCTTTTGGATTTTACCGGTCGCACCGTCATTGGCCTCTGCGACATCTTTTCCGGCAACACCTTCCAAAACGGCATTGATGGCCGCCTTGTCCCGCAGAAGCTCCAAAAAGATGTCGTCCGGATGCCATTTTGTATTCGACTGAACATTCAGATGAACGCCGACCGCTTCGACCAGACACGATCCGGCCTGCAGCGTCTCGGCTAGGTCTGCTGAAACGAGGCGCGCTGCATCCGAAGGACCGCAAGGAGGAACGACTGGAGGACCGGCTGATGAGGCTGGGCAAAGAGAGATATGAAGATATGAAAACCGGTTCAGCCGGTTGCGGCGGGCCGCAGCGGGCCTACATCTGAGAGCTGCCCACACAAGCGCACCGGGGGCAACAAAAAAGCCGCTGACTATCAGTCAGTGACAATCAGGCAAGCGGAGCGCGCCAGACGCCAGGGATGGAAACCAAACGGCCAAATCCGACAGCCCTTTGAGGATGGCGGGTTCGGTTCATGACAGTCCGGTCTGCGAAGTAGAGGCGCACTCTCGGTCAAAGATCCGTTGCTCATGCCACAGTTCTCTTAGTTCTTTGCGGCGCATGTCGTCATCCGTCTTCGCCGTCCATTCGTAGAGCAGGTTCTGCAGTGGTATTGGCACGATGCAGTATTGATTGAGGCGATCGAGAGACAAGTGGCGTTTTTGCTGATTGTGAGCAATGCTCAGATCGGTAACCACATGTGTATCAAAACCCATGGGCTGCGCTTCCAGTGCCGCCGCCGTCACAACATCGTCCAGCCAGAACCCGCAGACAAAGAGTTGCTCACGGTCTTCCTTTCTCATCGCATCCAGCATGTCCTCATTAGACCAGACCGGCCGGTCACGCCCGAATTGAAAAACCCGTGGTTTGTTTTTCTCGCAAGGCGTCGAGAGCCAGTTGTCCTGTCCTGGCGTTGCCGCTGAAATGGCGAAGTAGCGTGGGACCAATGCAAGGTCCGCGGCAGCGGAAAGTCTGCGAAACTGTTCGGATGTTTGTTTCGCGAGCTCAGTACCCAATTTGTCCAAATTTTGAGAAATCGGATCGATGAAAAGCAACTGGGATTTCTCTGGAACTGCCAACACACACATTACCTGTTCCTTCTGAGGTAAGGCTCGTTCGAGAAGTACCCGGCGGCTGCAAATTATGCTTGCCGCCGGGTCAGATCCGCCCGGGGAGGGTGAGCGGTCTTTTGGCGCTCTGATTGTTCTCCGTCAGGCAACTGCGGCTCCGGCCACGGCACGCCCAAATGTCAGATGCGCGGACATGGTTCAACAGCACCATCGTAGGGATGCGAAAACGGAGGCCAATGGCCTGGCGCCGACGCAACGGCCTCTTTGATCGTGTTGGGCGCACCAAAACCAGCAAAAGACCGGTCCGTTAAAATAGAACGCGCAAAGCTGGTTACTCTTTCCTGGACGTATTTCAGGTTTTCGACACCCCAATCGCATTCGCTATGCCCTCCTCTCACGACAACGAGCGCCTTTGGTGCTCGGATTCGCTGCATAGTTTCAATCGTGTCTTCAAGGCTTTCGAGAAAATCCCAGGTGCCTTTCGCTATGAACAAGGCTGGCCACTTCGCATAGTTGCTCACAATCTCTGACGACGGCATAAACTGAATGTTGTGCTCGGTGCGCAAATACGCCTCAGCCAGGCTGTCCAGCTGTGACCGTGACCCCAACCCACCTGAAAGAGGTGCGAGAAGCAGTGCGCCGCGAATATTGTAGCCCAGAGGGCCATATCGACGCGGCTCGGGACGCTCAAAATCGCACGCGCCCTTAACATTCTTATGCATGGCCCACATCACAACCATGCTGCCCTGCGAGGCGCCGCACAGAAAAGTCGGTATCTCCTTGGCCTTCATTCCGGCCAGCAGAATTCCGCCAGCTTCGGTACCTTGATATTGTTGACCGTCCGGCGTTCGAATGCGCAGACCGTTTCCGGTTTCCAGTGCATTCAGTGCCCTGAATATGTCCTCAGCCTGCTCATTGGTGTTGCTGGAAGAATCGCCGCCGGAAATGCCATGTCCGCGTTTATCGACGGTCAAGACATCAAAGCCCGCTTGATGAAAAGCGGTTATGTAGCTGCGCCAATGGCGTCCGCCCCAGAATTCACTGTTTTTTCCGGCGATTGGATAGGGAATCCCCATCCATTCGCCCGAATTCTCGTCCCATCGACAAACAGAATCGTCGGGATGATGGATCGTCAACGTTTCGGCAGAACGCCCAGCCACCAGCACGATCAACGCACGATGTGTGGTTCCATTCGGACCGGTGACCCCTTTGCCTTCAACGTACCATCCCCTTAGCTTGATCGGGTCCGATTTGCCCAATCTGAGCACCTCATTGGTTTCTCTCGGCACTTCGAATTCCACAATGTTTGTGTATTGGTCGATGCATGCGACTGCTTCATTCCACGGAAAGTTTCCGAAGAAGCCGGGACGGCGAATTTCCGATAGATCCACTTCAGCAAACGGATCAATCCTTCCTCGTTTATCCAGGCTACCGGTGTAAGAGAACCGGTTGGGTACCAGGAAGCGCGTCGCTGCTGCCTCTACCTTCGCCCTAATTCCTTCAATTCGCTGGTTTTGAGCCCAGTGCTGCTTAATTGCCTCATCTGAAAACCCGGTGATGCGCTGGTCGATTGTCGCACTGCGTATCGGTCGCCTCACAGCAGGTGAAAACGGCACCAGTTCTTCTTGCCCTGCCGTTTTCACCCGATAGGCTGGCAAGGTGCGATTGAGATCCCAGCCGACTTTCACATATCCATCTGGCGGTGCTTGACCGGCTGGAACGATTTCATGATCAGGCAAGGGATCAAAATGGCGAATATCGCGGATGACCTCTGCCCAGTGGGGATTATCCGGCGGGTGGGCAATTTCGGAACTGGCTGAGACCGTCTTGTACATGATCACGCGCCCATCCTGATCTGTTCAACGGTTTGATCGTCCACCTCCGGTGCAGTGAACGAATCTTCGAGAGCGGAAAGTTCCGCCTCAAGTTCTTCCATTTGTTCACCGCCTGCCATCAGGTTGAGAATTTCGTCGCGGCTCTTTTCGCCACGACGGAACTTCGCCTCAACCTGGCCGTGGATGAGAACGACAAACTGGTTTCCGACCGCCATGGCGTGACGGACGTTGTGGGTGATAAAGACCACGCCTATGCCCTGTTTTCGAACCTCGTTGACAACGACCAGGACCTTTGCGGCTTCCTTGACGCCGAGTGCCGATGTTGGCTCATCCAGAATCAGGACCTGAGCCCCAAAATAGATGGCCCGGGCGATTGCCAAGACCTGCCGCTCACCGCCAGACAATGTCCCGACCAGTTGATTGCCGTTTGTGACACGGGTTATGCCGAAACTGCGCATCTGCTCCAACGCGACGGCGTTTGCCTTCGCGCTGTCGAATATTTTTAGGGGACCAAATCTTTTCGTCGGCTCAGATCCGAGAAAGAAGTTACGGCCCACGCTGATGAGAGGAACGGTTCCGACTTCCTGATGAACGGTGGCAATTCCCCGTTCCAGGGCGCTTCGCGGGCTAGGCAGAACAACCTCCTCGCAGGCGTAGTGCATTGTGCCTGAAGTCGGCTGGTGAAACCCTGAAAGGACCTTGATCAAAGTGGATTTGCCGGCTCCATTATCTCCCAGGAGGCACAAAACCTCGCCTCGAAAGATCTCGCAGGAGACATTTTTCAGCGCCTCGATGCCAGAAAAACTCTTTGAGACATTCTGCAGTTCCATGATTGGGCTTGTTGCGGCACTCATGCGATCACTCCCGGCATCCGTTACGAGTTCGACAGCGCAAGCTGACGAAAATAGTTATTTGTGAGAACGGCGGCCAACAAAAGCATGCCCAGGAAGAGCTGAACCCAATCGGTGTTCCAGCCGGTGTAGAAAATCGCGACACTTATGACGCCGTATATTGCCGCCCCGAGCGAAACCCCCAGTGCGGATCCGTATCCACCTCCGAGCAGAACGCCGCCAATGACGGCCACAATCGGTGCCTGGAACACGTAACCCTGTCCGTTTGCGGCATTGCCGGAGTTAAATTCGATCGCCTGCATGATGCCGACCAGAGAAGCGGAGAATGCTGTTGCCATAAAAAGCACGATCTTTACGCGCGAAGTGGGAACGCCCGCACCGCGAGCGGCCGTAATGTTCCCGCCAGTTGCATATATCCAGTTCCCGAAAACCGTCTTTTTCAGCACGAATGTGCCGATCGCGGTTGCCGCAACCCACCACAGAATCGAGACGCTTGCCTGCCCGAATTTGCCGGCAAAAATCAGCGCGCTGTAATTGTCGGAGACCACCGACACCGTTGTCGTATTGGCAAACAGTCGGGACAGTCCGAGCGCTGCGCCTGCGAGGCTGAACAATGTCGCCAGCGTCACGATGAATGAAGGCAGGCCCGTGCGGACGACGATCATGCCGTTGATAAAGCCAACCAGAAGCGAAAAAGCCAATACGGCAGGGACCATCAACCAGATACTGACGCCGAATACCGTCGTCCCCACCCCGATGGCAATCGAACTGACGCCCAGAACCGATCCAATCGACAGATCGAATTCGCCTGAAATCATCAACATCCCGATGGCTACAGCAATGATCCCCAGCTGTGATGCGAGATTGAGCCAACCAGCAGTCCCGTTGATGGAGACAAAGCCGGTTCCGGATGTGAAATAGGCGAAGAATGCGTAGACGCAGAAAAATGCTACGAGGACACCAGTCTCAGGCTGGCGCAACAGATGCGGGATATTGATCAGGCCTGCCGAAATAGCCTCGCCTGAATGCTGGGTACTCATGGTCTTCCTTCCCCTGGGATGACACCGAACAGCCTGCGCACAGTGACGCCGGATCTGCTGAGTCGTGTTCTCAACGCTGGCGTTGTCCGTATGTGTAATGCCCGCTCTGCACCTGCTGACAGCACATCGATGCTGCAGGTTGTTTGTTTCGATGTTGCGTCCGGGCGTGCTCTTTGAAACCCGGCCCGGATGCAGCAAGGCGCACTACTGCGCACCCCGAACGCCTGTGTATTTCCTGTTTGCCTCAAGGACCTGATCGGCATTTTCCGCAGTAATCAGCAGCGGCCCGGTTTGAATACGATCGACGGGTGCCAGACCGTATCTAAGAAAGTGCACCGCGGCAGTAACCGAGTAATAGCCTTGCAGATAGGGCTGTTGGTCTATCAGGAATTCAAGCTCCCCCGCTTTCACCGCCTCAAGCATGGGCGTTGAGAGGTCAGTTGTGCCAACACGAATTTTTCCAATCTTATCCTGCTCTTTGACAGCTTGGACTGCCAGGGCTGCCTGCGTCGCACCAAGGGTAAAGATCGCACTCAAATCAGGATTGGTTTGAATGGCTCCTTTGAGGGCCTGAAGGATTGCCTGTGAGTTTTGCGAATCCGTAGCGGGAATGGACAGCATTTTGGACGTGCCGCCTGCTCCTTTCATTGTGTCTTCAAAGCCCGCACAGCGCTGTTCAAGCGCCGGCTGGCCCGGAACATGGATAAAGCAGATGCCGTTGTTCGCGCCTTGGGCGAGAAAAAACTCGCCGGCCGTTTTGCCCATTTGATATGGCGCCTCCCCGACGTAACCTACAGCTCCGAGTTCACGCCATGTCGACGCACCGGTATTGTGAATGAACACCGGTATCCCGTTTTCAGATGCGCGTTTCACGAGCGGTCCCATTGCATCGGGAAAAAAGTTGCCCACCAAAAGTGCGTCCGGATTTCTGGAGACTGCGATATCCAATAGGCGCACAAGATCCGCTTGCACGTTGTCGAAACTTGTGATGGTTGAAAACTGCGTGTCGACACCCATCGCATCGGACGCATCGTCCACTCCCTTTTTCAACGAACTAAAGAACGGATCTATCAACGGCCCCGAGACCATTATGATCAATGGATCGTCACCAGCCTTGGCCTGAGTTACTGCCGCAAATGATGCAGACACCAGCATTGCCGCAACGACAGCAGTTCGGATTTTTTCAAACATATTGCTCACCTCCCAAATCGAGAACGGTTTATTTGTTCATTTTCGATCTTAATTTCATTCATTATAGATATATTTTGTTCTATTATGAATTTATGTGATGAGTCAATCGCCTTTGTTCCACCATGGACGTATCCTGATTACTAGCTTGATTTTTTGTTCGTTCATGCGAGAAAGATGAGATCAATTACACCAACAATTAGAAATTAAATTCATGACCGAACTATATGATATTCTCGCAAACGGGAATCCGAATGACCCCACATCCCGGATCGTCAGGCTGCTCGCGCAAAAAGGCAGTCTGAGCGCCGCACAAATCGCAACGATGACAGGTCTCGCCAAATCAACGGTTTCCGTCGCTTTGGGGCAGCTGAGGAATTCGGAAACCGTGATCCCCTCATCGGGTCCTAATGAAACCTCGAAAAACGCCGTAGGGCGCCCTCGGGCGAGCCTGTCCCTCAACCCACAGGCCGGCACCTGTGTTGGGGTTCAGCTGCTGCCACAGAGCATTAGAACGGTGGCGGCGGATGTGTCTCACGCAGTTCTTGCTGAACGGGAACAACAGGTCAGGAGGGACTACAGCCCGGAGATCGCATGCGAGGCGATCGGCCGAATGATCGATGATATGTACGGGGGCCTTGGCCTTAACCGGAACACGCTACTTGGAATTGGCGTGGCCTTTCCAGGACCGGTCCGCCCGGCCGACGGTGTGATTGTGCGATCATCCGTTCTGCCGGATTGGGAGGGGCTTCAAATGGCAAAGGTATTCGAAGCCGGTCTTCCGTACACAGTGTTTGGTGGAAACGAAAGCAACTGCTCGGCCATTGCAGAAATGACCTGGGGCGCGGCCAAGGGAATTGACGATTTCATATTCCTGAAAATCGATTTGGGTATCGGAGGAGCAATTGTTGTCGATGGCCGGGTTTACGAAGGCATTTCAGGTGGGGGCGGCGAATTCGGTCACATAAGCCTTGATCCCAAAGGCGAATTATGTCGCTGCGGCAATCGTGGATGTCTGGAACTCATTGGAAGCCTCATTCCTGTGATGGACACTGCCCGAATACGCTTTGGCAAAGACCTGACCGTCGACGAATTCATTGAACATGTTGATTCCGGAGACGCCGGCTGCCGGCGACTGGTTGAAGATGTTGCAGATACGGTCGGAACAGCGCTCGCCGCCATCGGCACGATCTTCAACCCGCCCTTAATTGTAATTGGCGGCCGCGCAGCAAAGTTGGGAAGCGTCTACTTCGACAACCTGACAAATATGTACGAGCGGCACACCTTGATAAAGCGGCGGGACACACCGTCGGAGTTCCAGACGCGGATAGTGCCGGGTACGTTTGCCGGAAACGATTCCTCATTGGGCGCAATAGGCTTGGTGCTGCAGGGAACAAACTGACCACCAAATCGGCATCGATTGAGACTGCCACAGATGGGTGCCGGTCGAAAAACCTGCCGGCGGTTTCCTGAAACATTTTGTGATCAGATTGCCTAAGATGGATCAACACATAACAGTGGCCATTGAAGTTTCACCTGTTTGATTATATTGGATTTATTGGTATCTCCGTTCACTTGAAGCGAGACCTGTTTGCCTGTCTCCTAGAGCCATTCTTCACACTGATGAAACGGCTCAACGCAGATGAAACCAACCACCCTCCTGATAGGCCAGGCAGCAATCGTGACCGGCACGATCACCGGCACGCTATGGGCATCGACCCAGCTTGCGGCGTCCCAGCTGGGTTTCCAGCCTGGCCTCGGCGAACCGTGGTTTTCAATCGCCGGCTGGCCGGTTCACTATCCCTGGCGCCTGTTCGAGTGGTGGTATGTTTACGAGGCCTATGCGCCGGATGTGTTTCACCGGGCCGGATCATTGGCGGCCGGCGGCGGGGTACTTGGAACCGCAACGGCGGTCGCTGGATC
>JAAEPA010000391.1 GCA_024222475.1 Gammaproteobacteria bacterium
CGCCCAAACTCCGCTTTAATTCTGCTGGCAGACGCAAGGGGACAAAATTGCCTCCTCGACCCCGCAGAAAAGTGGTCGTCAAGAGCCAACAAAAGGCAAAACCGCCATAAAATGATGGAAATCGGCTCGATTATTTAGTTATAAAGGTGCTTGAACTAACTCAATCTTTATTGAGTTTGGTTCACATTGTCAAAAGTCCAATATCTACTTTGCGGGGACTTCTAATACACCCTGGTTATATCTACGAATTGGAGGTGGCGGCGTTGATGGAGATAGTAATAACTCCATCTTGCGTTACGTCCTTTCTCAAGGAGCTGAACTTGGTCTTCATGTTTATCGCAGCACCCCAAGCCTGGAATATCTGACCTTGAGCAATAACTCATACGGCATGTATGTGGAGGAAAGTAGTGGGGTCGTCATCCAGAATAGCAATTTAGCGTATAACTCCCAATTTGGATTACGCAATTTTACTCCAAGTCAGGTGGTATCCGCCACCCACAACTATTGGGGCAGCCCGACTGGTCCCACGCACACTTCTAACCCGACAGGAGACGGGGACGAAGTTTCAAGCGGGGTCTATTTTGCTCATTGGCGGCCACCTGTTTTGATGGATGGTATTATTCCCTTCACAGCCGGCCGAACGGAAACTGACCATAGTACGCTGGCTTATGATGACAGTTCAGGCGCGTACATTCGCCAATATAACAACGGCCGTAACGTCTACTTTGATGACCAGGGACACCATGACTACACTCTCTATCCCGACGGCCGTGTCCTCAGCTACACCTACAATACCGATGGTTCCATCGCCGCTATGAATATCAGGGCCCCTGGTGAAAGCGCCCCCCATTGGACGTGGGATTTTGCCTACACCAACGGTAAACTGGACAGCATTACGGACCCCGCCGGCCGGGTGACTGATTTCACAGTAGATGGGAATGGGCAGTTAACGGCCGTCCTTTACCCGGATGGCAGTTCGGAAAACTTCTTCTACAATGCTGATAACCTGCTCACTCAGCACATAGACCGTAATGGCGCTGCTACCAGCTACGATTACGATGGTTACGGTCGTGTTCTGACCGATACACGTCCTATCCGGTCTGTATATGACCCGGCGACTGGAATAGCTACACCCGAAGCCGAAGAGCGGTCATTTATTGCTTCCGATGTTGCCTATCCGCTCATTAATGACAGTCCGGTGGGCGATCCGGTAACGCCAGCCCCGGCTCCGCCAACCTCGACCCAACTGATAGACAGCATTACCTACGGCCGCGGTAGTATCAGCGGCCTGACCAACCGTTGGGGCAACTGGATTGAATTCACGGATGCAACCAGTCGCACGATCCAATACGCCCGCGACCGCGCCAATAACATCACCCAGCA
>JAAEPA010000392.1 GCA_024222475.1 Gammaproteobacteria bacterium
GACCATCGTGGTCGCGGCAAGGGCCTTGGCTTGTTTGCTGGCGGGAAATCTGTTTTCTTTCTGGGAAAAACCTCGGTAGAAAGTGGAATTTGCCAAGAATACATGGCTCAAAAGGTGTTCCATGAGGACATCGTGCACGATTTCAGTGACTTTGGTACCTCTCGACTTTGGGGAAAGGGGCGTTTATGCTTCTTATACACCCATGATTAGTGTAGTAATTATGGCACTAAGGTGGGAGCTACGTAAGGTACGAAAATAAAAGAGTTAATCAGGCGAAACTGTCTGAACAGACCCCAATGCATGATCAGATTGTCCCGCAACGGCATAACATTACCCAAGGAATATTATGGAAAAACCAGCAACCCCGAACAACAGATACGATGTCGTAATCATCGGGGCTGGCCCCGCCGGCACCAGCGCAGCTGCGTTGCTGCATCGTGTCGGCCAGGATGTTGCCATTTTTGAGCGCGATGAATTTCCACGTTTTGTGATCGGCGAGAGCCTGTTGCCCCACAGCATGGATTTCCTCGAGCAGGCCGGATTACTCGAGTGCTGCAAAAAGCAAAACTACCTGGAGAAACATGGTGGGGCATTTTTTGACCAGGAGAAACATTGTAAATTTAATTTTGACGACCAGTTTACCGATGGCTGGCCCTACACCTGGCAGGTTCCACGCGATCATTTCGACAATGTCCTGGCCGAAGAAGTGCAAAAGATGGGCGTTCCTGTCTTCTTCCAACATACCGTGAAGGATGTGCAAGTCGGCTCAAACCCCACAGTGGAGGTAACCGGCGTTGATGGCCAGGTACACAGAATCAGTTCCCGATTTATCATAGATGCAAGTGGCTACGGACGCGTCTTGCCTCGCCAGTTGGGTCTGGACGAGCCATCAACGCTAACACATCGGAAGTCAGTATTTACCCATATCACTGGTGATCACCGCCCTGCGGGGAGAGACGAGGGCACCACCTGGATCGTCAGCCTCGGCCAACAAGCCTGGCTCTGGATCATTCCCTTCTCCAACGGGCGAACATCCATCGGGGTCGTAGGAGACAACGATTTCTTTGCCGATCTCCCAACCGAACCGGGTGAAATTCTGCGTAAGGCGATCATGTCCGACCCGGTCGCAGTCAGGCGTTTGTCCGACATGGAATTCGTCTTCGAACCAAAGGTAATTGACGGCTACTCCATTGGAATCAAGCGTCTCTGGGGTGAAGGCTATTGCCTGATTGGCAATACCATGGAGTTCCTCGACCCGATCTTTTCATCCGGCGTTACCGTAGCATTGGCTTCGGCTAATTTGACTGCCAACGCCTTGATCCGGCAATTGAATGGTGAGACCGTAGACTGGGATACCGATTTCTCCGATGTAGTAAATCAAGGTGTCGAGACTTTCCGCACCTACGTCGAGGGTTGGTATACGGGAGCAGTTCCCACTGTATTCTACTCCCCTAATCCCGATGCGAGAGTAAGGGCCAGCATTTGCTCGGTGCTGGCCGGCTATGTGTGGGACAATAAAAATCCCTATGCGTGGGATCACAAACGCAAATTGCCGCAGTTGGTGAGTTTGGTACAGACTTCTGACGATTCAAAAGTGTAGTGCGGAGACGGTTGGTGGTAAAATGGGGTCAGACACGATATTTATGCTAGACTTTGAAAGGAGTTTTTAGAAGGTGATATCCAATGTCTCGTCTTCCAAGATATTTAATTCCTGGCCAACCGCAGCATATTATCCAGCGGGGCAACAATAGACAGGTGATTTTTGCGGCAGACGAGGACTATCAGTTTTTCCGTGATGCGGTAGTGGAGGCGACGCAGAGCTATGGTCTGGCCATCCATGCGTACGTCTGGATGACCAACCACGTCCATATATTGGCGACGTCTGAGTTCGAACACAGCATTAGTAAGGTTTTCCAGTCCGTGGGACGACGCTACGTGCAGTACTTCAATTTCACCTACCACCGTACTGGCACCCTGTGGGAGGGTCGCTACCGGGCAACGGTAGTGGATTCCGAGCAGTATCTGCTGACGTTGATGCGCTATATAGAACTCAACCCGGTACGTGCGGGCATGGTGGCTCAGCCCGAGGATTATCCTTGGTCGAGCCATCGGCGCAATGCGCAGGGCGAGTCGGGTAAAAATGCGGACTGGATCAGTCCACACGGCGAATACTTGCGTTTGGGTCACGACGCCGTGGGAAGGAGGGAGAGTTACCGGAACTTATTCCACGCAGCCATTTCGAGCAACGATCTGAGGGAAATCCGCGAATGCACTCATAAAGGCTGGGCGCTGGGTAACGAACGGTTTCGGGAGCAGGTCGAGGCACTGGGGAAGCGGCGAGCAACGTCTAAGGGCGTGGGCAGGCCGAGAAAGGACAAAATCGTGTCTGACCCCAATTGTCCCACGCAATGTGATCGTCAGCCCTAGATTACTCACGCTATCTTGAGGATGTCGAGAAGTGGCCAGAGGATGATTGACCGACCGCACCTAGGCTCTTCTTGCCATTCTAAAAATCCTGTATTGATCACTTGGCGAATC
>JAAEPA010000393.1 GCA_024222475.1 Gammaproteobacteria bacterium
GGCATTCAGTAATGCAGAACGAATTCACCTTTTTCCGATCATTACACTTCTTTAAAGGGCTAATTCCTTGCCATTCTAAATATGTAGTTATTGTTGAATAGCAAACTACTCCCTGCGTTTTCAAGTCTCGCACCTTCCTGACGATAACAGTTGCTGGATCTGTCTCTCAATAAAACATCACCTAACACCACTCAGGTGATGCTTGGGTCATCCATCCTTTTTATGCCTGCACAAAAAGAAAATTAGCGAGATTTACATGCGATTCAATTTCTGGGTCTTGTCTTTCAGTTATCTCAATGATGACTTACACGCCACCTATATCGCTACAGCCTCGAATTCAAAGTGTACAATTAAGGACGCCGGCATTAAGAGTCTTCCTGCTTTAACGCTGCATAGATCTAATCCATGTCAATGCTCAGCGTGGCGTTTGCCGGTTTCGATAGGGTTTTTCTTGATGATCGCACTATCGACTCCAGGATGTGCTACGTTGGATATGGACAACGCCGATACCGCTCAACTGGCTGACACTGCCACCACGGGCGCAGGTATCGCTGCGGGACTTCAAGAAGCAAATCCCGTTATGGCGCCGCTTGCCAATGCTGGTCCTATCGGTTTGCTCGCTATGGCGGGCATCAAGCTCGGGTTCAATCAGCTAGGACGTCATCAGGAACCGGAAACCTGCCGCGAATGGCTTTCGATTTCCGCAGCTGCCGGTTGGGGAGCTGCTACCAGCAATCTTGCCATGTTGATGGCGCCTCCTCTCGCTTTGGTGGCATTGCCCATAGCCATACAATCCTACCGAACCACCTATAACAATACGGCTCTGGAGGACTGCTATGAAGGCATGTTGGCGGATGCCATTTTACGTGTTCCGCAAGACACCCACCTCGATGACATGCCGGAGCACCTAAAGGAAGCTATGCTTGAGATAGTAGGCGTCTGGCCAGAGCCCGAAATCATGAACGGAACACGACTTATAAATAATCGCAAACTCATTCAAATAGTCACCATTGACCGTTTGCAAAATCTGCAACGATTCATATCAGAATATGACCTGGACTGGACTATCATCGGACTTAAGGAAAGGGAAGGAAATAATATACTACCGCTCAACACGGCTCAGTTAATACCTCACTTACAAGATTTCAGTCAGGCAGAACCTAACAAAGAGCATGTTGCGCAACATGGAGTAAATGTAGACGCCTCAACGGGGACGATTGCCATCTGCAACCGTGGAAGCTGTATCTGGACCATAGAAACAGAGATTCGCGTAGCGTCTACGCTGATGGCGGATGAGTGAGCATTGTAAAAACCAAAGAGGTATAGACTACTACACCGCAAGACCCACCTACACGAAGGTGTTGTTCCTCACAGTAGATCGCTGACCACCGCCATTTTCTAGGCGTTTTATTTCACCATTGAATCACTGGAAACGGTGGGGCAGGGAGATAAGCGTGAGGGGAAAAGTTTTTCAATGCCCTCACCGGTAGGCGGCCCATCCAGATTAAGAGATAATACCGGGAATTCAAAATAGGAGTGGCCCGCCACGGCACCACTCGTGCGGGCCGATGGCCGGTGCAGCTACGATTCAAAACGAACCCCACCAGCGAGCAATACATTAACCAAAAGGCCTGGCGCAATGCAAGCCTGGCGGGTTGTCCGTTGCACCCCAATGGCGGGTGCTCGTTGGCGCGCCATGGGACTTATGAGCGCATCAAACCGCCGGGCACCCGGATTTCTCGCTGGTATTGCCCCCAAGCTCATTGCACCTTCAGTCTGTTACCGGATTGTCTGGCCGCCAGGCTATCGGGTTCATTGCACGAACTCGAGGCGGTCGTAGTGGCGGTTGAGCAGGCTAAGAGTCTGGAAGCCGCGGCCGATCGGCTGCGACTTGATATCGAGCTGCCGGGGGCCATCCTCTGGACCCGTCGGCGGGTCAAATACGTTCATGTCTGCCTGAGGATTCAGCTTGGCTTAGTCCCTGAGCTTTTCACCGGCTGAGGTGAATCGTTCATAGCCTGATTATAGCTTCTTGGCGGATGAGCGGGGAGCATTATAATGCCTTGTGAACGGTTACGTATTTTTCAGGTGTAAAGTTGATCCAAATCAATACCGATCTTAGCGTGAGAGTATATATGTTAACAATACCTACGCCAAAATGGGATAAGGGGGGGCGGTTGCATAAGGTGTTAGGATTAAGGGTTATCCGATCCGATCCTTAACAGCCAAGCACAACCGCCCATGCCCGATATTATGATGCTTTTAAGTTGTCTAGGCTATTGCCTTGAGCCTACGACATTACGTCGTTTGACGAAGATAGTCGAAGCGCTATTGTCGGTGGTGGGGCGCGTCACGATATTGGGGATATCGCGATGGAGCGAGCCAGGGGGCCGTTACCGAACAGTACAGAGGTTTTTCACCACGGCGGTGAATTGGGACAAGGTTCAATGGTTGATCATTGCTCAGCACTTACTGGATGAACAGGATGTGCTTTTACTGGCGGGCGATGAGGTGGTGGTGACCAAGTCGGGGAAGAAGACGCATGATTTGGATCGGTTTTTTTCCTCGTTGTACGGCAAAGCGATACCCGGGATATGTTTTTCGAGTTTATCGCTGATCAGTGTGAAACGGCGTTGTTCTTCCCCTACTAGGGCCCTTACGCGGGACGAGGGCGGCGCAGAAAATATGACCACAAGTTCGAATATCGCCGTATTCCCCATCAATACCTCAAGACGTGCTCTGTTGGCCAGGGTATTCAGACCGCTATTTATCAGATGTGCCTGTGGCACAAACGATTTGCTGATCGATTAAATATCGTGGTCATTGTGAAAACGAATCAGCGAACCGAAACGCGTGACCACGTGATGCTCTTTAGCAATGACCTGGAGTTGGCCAATGACATGGTGATCAATTCAACCCCGGTATATAACAGCGCTAACCTAGTGATGGTGAATCTATCCCAGATCCTAATCCGTGCCCTTCGAAAGCAGTGCCCCGCCTTCAGCGTCAATGATTTGAAAGCTTACTACCGGGGTAGAAAGTACGTCACCGAAGCATTTAAATTGCTTCCGAATTTGCCAGAGCCAATTTTTA
>JAAEPA010000394.1 GCA_024222475.1 Gammaproteobacteria bacterium
GGATGAGTGTTGTTTGACATCCCATTCTTTGAGGGTGTTCAGTAAACGTTGATTGAATTTAGCAGTAGTGGTACCCACGGTGATGGCCACGATGATGGCCACGATGATGGCCACGATGACGACGATGCCAGTGACGCCCATGATGATGGCAATGATGATGGCCATGACGATGGCCGTGGCGCCAGCCGTGTCGATGATGTCCACCCGCTACCTCAGCAAGGGCTTTTCTATCTAACTCTATATCGGTTTGCAGATCGTGGATTGTAATGTTAGCCATTTCTTCCTCTCCAGATGCGTCATTAAGTGAAGGTTTGATTATGAGCTGTTGCTCGCAGTAACATAGTGCATTATCTACGCCAGACATGGGGTCTCTAGAATAGGAAATCTCTTTCCCATTGATATATATAGCATTAATGTTTTTTTATATCTGTTATATAGTATTTTTTCATTCAGAATCATATTGAAAAGTTTTAATAAAGAAAACTACCTAGAGTTGAAAGTTTCTTTTTAAAAGACTATAGCCCGTATTAATCATGTTTGCCTGGCGAACGGAGCATTCCTTGGTAGGTGAGGGCGCCGATGGGGATGTGATCTACACCGGGTTTCGAGATCGAACGAACATTACCAGGATGTTTCCTCCGGAGACTTCCAGTTTGACATTTTGCTGTTAAGGCCACTGCCTTGCACAAGATCGTGGCGGTTCAACGACACTGTAATCTATCGACGTCGATGGGCGTGGGCCTTTTCGATCTTTGCCCAGGAGTCACGTAGGGTGACTGTACGATTGAAAACCAGGGCATCCTGACGGGAATCTTTACTATCCAGGCAGAAATAACCTTGGCGCTCGAATTGGTAGTAGGTGTTCACGTCTGCACTACCTAGCCCCGGCTCGAGTTTACCGTGGTTTAATATTTTCAAGGAGTCCGGATTCAGATGTTGGATGAAATCTCCCTCCGCGCCGGGGTTTGGTATCTTGAACAGACGGTCATACAGGTGAATCTCCGCATCTATGGCCTGCGCCGCCGAGACCCAATGAAGGGTGCCCTTGACCTTCCTGCCATCGGGTGATGAACCCCCTTTGGTGGCGGGGTCGTACCGGCATTTCAATTCGACTATTTTGCCTTGCTCATCCTTGATAACCTGAGTGCAGGTGATGTAGTAGGCATAGCGTAATCGAACCTCCCGTCCCAGGGCCAGTCGGAAGAATTTTTTCGGGGGGGCCTCCATGAAATCGTCTCTTTCGATATACAACTCCCGAGAGAATGGCAGCTTACGGGTCCCCAACTCGGGCCTGTTGGGGTGGTTGATGGCCTCGATCTCCTCGACCTGATCCTGTGGATAGTTTTCAATGACCACTCGCAAGGGATTTAATACTGCCAACACCCGCGTGGCTCGATGATTGAGGTCCTCGCGGATACTGTTTTCCAGGACACTCATCTGGATGACACTGTCTTTTTTGGTCACACCGATACGGTCGCTGAAGTCCCTTATGGACCCCGGTGTGTAGCCGCGTCGGCGTAACCCCGAGATGCTGAGCATACGAGGATCGTCCCAGCCTTGGACAAGCCCCTGTTCCACCAGCTGCTGCAGCTTACGTTTGCTCATTACGGTGTATTCCAGTTCTAGGCGGGCAAATTCGATCTGCTGGGGATGACAAGCTGTGTTCAACTCATCGACTATCCAATCGTACAGAGGCCGGTGGTCTTCAAATTCCAGGGTACACAGCGAATGAGTGATACCCTCGATGGCATCCGACAGGCAGTGGGTGTAATCGTACATGGGATAGATGCACCACTGGTCGCCGGTCTGATGATGGCTGGCGTGGCGGATGCGGTAAATTATAGGGTCGCGCATGTTCAGATTGGGTGAGGCCATATCGATCTTGGCTCGCAGTACATGGCTGCCATCCGGGAATTCACCAGCGCGCATGCGTTGGAAAAGGTCCAGATTCTCTTCTACGGAACGATTCCGATAGGGGCTTTCCTTCCCAGGTTCTTTCAAGGTTCCACGATAGGTACGGATTTGCTCGGCGCTGAGACTTTCGATGTAGGCCTTACCCTGTTTGATCAATTCAATGGCATAGTCATAGAGTTGTTCGAAATAATCCGAGGCATGGTGTAGCCGTGCCCATTCAAAACCTAGCCAGTGGACATCCTCCTTGATGGATTCCACATACTCGATGTCTTCCTTGACCGGGTTGCTGTCATCAAAGCGTAGATTACAGCTGCCACCAAATTCCGCGGCGATACCAAAGTTCAGGCATATCGATTTGGCATGGCCGATGTGCAGGTAGCCGTTGGGTTCCGGCGGGAAGCGGGTTCTGACCTGAGCGTCGTTTTTTTTCGTCTTGATATCATCGATGACGATGTTTTTTATGAAGTTGGGTGCGGGGGTAGCATCATTTTTCATTTGAGTAAACCTATTATATTTTGGTTTGATGGATTCAAGTGGTTAATATTAGTGTCTCCATTAGTGTTTGCCAGACACACTGGGAATATAGATTAGGAATGCTACCGACACACTTTCCTAACGGGCGTATAGCCTAGACTATGTCACTGTTGTCGCAGCGCCGAAGACGAGCGATAAGGCAAGCCAGATGGGGAAGTGTGTCGGTAGCATTCCTAATTTTTCACCGATCGGCACACCCTATAACAAATCCGCCGGACTCCTAACGCTCACCCCCGGCGTATTCAAGACATGCGTATAGATCATGGTAGTGGATACATCCGCATGTCCCAGTAACTCCTGAACCGTGCGTATATCGTATCCCGCCTCCAGCAAATGAGTGGCGAACGAATGACGAAGACAATGGCAGCTCACCCGTTTGGAAATGCCCGCCTGACGCGCCGCCGTTTTAACCACCTTTTGTAAACCGCTTTCATGCGCATGGTGGCGCCGCGTCTTCCCGGAGCGCGGATCCACCGACAGCCTCGAACTGGGAAAGACGTACTGCCAACCCCACTCCCTTGCCGCATTGGGGTACTTACGGCTCAATGTATCCGGCAGGTAAACCTCGCCGAACCCTTTATCAAGATCATCCTGGTGCAGCGTTTTTGCTTGCTGCAAATGCGGCTGCAAGGGATCGTTAAAGCGCTGCGGCAAGGGCACGATCCGATCCTTAGCAATGGCATTCACTTAAGTAATCACTATTAAAATCAATAAGTTATTAGTTTTTTGACATTTACTTAAAAA
>JAAEPA010000395.1 GCA_024222475.1 Gammaproteobacteria bacterium
GTTCGGCCGTTTGGGACCGGGGCTGGCGGTGGGTGTGCTTACCCTTGTGGTGCTGGTCTTTGGGGAAATCACCCCGAAGACCTTTGCGGCACGGTATGCAGGTCGCATCTCTTTGCTGGTGGCTCTACCGCTACTAATATTCACCCGACTGGCTCTACCCTTGGTGTGGATCCTGGAAAAACTCACCGTTTACTTGCAGAGCTGGACTAAGGCTGCGACAGATCCCACCGTCACAGAGTCAGAACTTATCAGTATGGCGGAATTCGGTGCAGTAGAAGGAACGATTGAGCGCAATGATCAAGAGATGATCGAGCGCATCTTCGCCTTCAATGACCTTCGCGCAAAAGATGTCATGACCCCTATCCACCAGGTCTTTACTTTGGATGGGAACCTTACCATCGGCGAGGCCTTGTCGGAGATCGCAGCTCACCCCTATGCTCGAATACCGCTGCGCTCCGGTGACTCCAATAAGTTCAAAGGGGTGATCTATTTGCGGGATGTGTTAAAAGAGGTAGTTAAGGGCCATAAGAAAAAACCCCTCAAGAAGGTGAGTCATGAATCACCCATGTTTGTGCCTCTCAATCAGCCCATCGAGCAGTTGTTTTCCACGTTACGCGATGATGAGCGTCGCTTAGTCATGGTAGTGGATGAATTCGGAGTGGCCCAAGGTATGTTCACTCTAGAAGATATGCTGGAAGAATTGGTGGGAGAGATCCATGACGAGATTGATAAACGCCATCAAGTTCATGAAGTGCGACAGGGTGAGCTAGTTGTAAAC
>JAAEPA010000396.1 GCA_024222475.1 Gammaproteobacteria bacterium
CATCGAGACCGAGGACGAGGTCCCCTATGAGGCCATTGATGCAGGGCAGGTGCTGGCCAAGATGGAATCGGCCCGTAACCCGGTGAATATCCTGATCCTGGATGCCTGTCGCAACAATCCGCTGGAGCGCAGCTTTCGCTCCGCCAGCCGTGGTTTGGCCAGAATGGCATCGCCGGTAGGCTCGCTGGTGTTGTATGCCACGGCACCGGGAAAAACCGCTGCCGATGGCCGGGGGCGCAATGGTATATTCACCAAGCATCTGATGAGCCAGCTACAACAACCCAACCTGAACCTGACCGATGTGGTGTTTAATACCCGGGTGGCGGTCATAGAGGAGACAGATAAACAACAGGTACCCTGGTCGTCGTCATCACTTACCCGCAGGGTGATTCTGAACCAGACTGAACCCCTGGATGAGCCCATGCTCACTAGTGTTAGTGCAAGCCTCAAGCTGATTATTGAACCCGACCCCAGCGATGCGCGCATCCGTATCCTCAATATTGGTCCGAAGTACCAGTCCGGGATGACACTGCCTGCTGGGCGCTACCATATCGAGGTGAGCAGAGCTGGTTATAAGACTGAACGAAAGTGGGTGGAGCTGTCCTCTGAGCGGCAGGTGTTTGCGTTTGCGCTTCACGAGAAGCAAAAAGCATTGAAACCGGCGCCCGTTGTTAAACCTGAAGCGCCTGCGCGGGCTGATGAGTGGCGAGATCCGGTGACCGGGATGGAATTTGCGTGGGTGCCGGAGGGCTGTTTTCAGATGGGCAGTAATGAGGGGGACTCGGATGAAAAACCGGTGCATGAGGTCTGTGTGGATGGATTCTGGATGGGCAAGTACGAGGTGACTCAGGGGCAGTGGGAAAAGATCATGGGAGATAATCCATCGAAGTTTAAAAAGGGTGACCATTATCCGGTAGAGCAGGTTTCCTGGGACGATGTGCAGGGCTTCATCAAAAGGCTAAATGCCAAAGGGCAAGGACGCTTTCGCCTACCGACTGAGGCGGAATGGGAATACGCCTGCCGCAGTGGGGGTAAGCAGGAGAAGTATTGTGGTGGAAATAATGTGGATAGGGTGGCCTGGTATGGTAAAAATAGTGGGAGAAAGACCCACCCCGTAGGGAAGAAAGCGGCCAATGGTCTAGGCTTGTACGACATGAGCGGCAATGTCTGGGAATGGGTCAGCGATTGGTATAATAAAAACTATTATCGCAACAGTCCCAAGAACAACCCCAAGGGTCCGAGTTCAGGCGCCCGGCGCGTGCTTCGGGGCGGCGGCTGGTACCGCTACCCGACCAACGTCCGCGCCGCGAATCGCGACGGGGGTACGCCCGGCGATCGCTACGGCGACTTGGGCTTTCGCCTCCTGAGGACTAACCCTTAGCGCTTTTACCCTTTTATACTTTACAGGGATTGAATTTCAGCACTGAGACCGCGTAGGATGCCGGTGAGCCTGCGAACCGCATCGATCGAGGATCGAGAGAAATGACCAAATATCGCCGAGTCAAGGTCAAAGGAGCAAGCGACTTTTTTACTGTCAATTGTGCCGAACGCTATGGCAATCAGCTGTTGGTGGCGCATATCAATTGGCTGCCAAGGTTTTCCGAAAGGCGAGGAATGACTCGATCGATGCGGTTCGCAAGCTTTCCGTATCCCACGCGCTACCCCCGTGGTGCAAAGATGAAATCCCCGCCCTTGTCACCCGCTTCCTTGATAGTGAAATACTGCGGGGTTTGTTTAGCATCTTTAACGATGGGGTTTCGCAGATTCTCAAACAGCGCCTTGGCATTCAATGCCCGTCCCTTCTGTTCCAGGGCCTTGATCAAGTGATAGGCGAAAATGGAATGGCCCTCGGCCCCGGAATCTGACACCGGTTCAAGGTCCCCCGAGGTGATGGCACGGCGTGAGTTTTTGGCGGCGAGTTTATAGAAAAAATCTAAATTGGCTGCATAGCTTGAAGGCCCGCCACCCGAGCGTGTCTTGAAGGTTCCGGAGTAGCAGGAATCGCTGATCAGCAGGATGTGTTTGGCACGGCTGGCTTGAAGAATGTCATGAACCTGGCTATTGGGTAACCAAGTAGACCTCGGCGGCTTGTCCTTAGCGTAGGGGCTCAATCCATTCACCGGGATCCAGAAACCCTTGCCACCATAACCCTTGTCTTGATGACCATGGCCGGCAAAGTAAATAAGCAGGCTGTCGTTGCCCTTGACTTTATCGTGCATCCGATCCAGAGCTTCCACCATCGCCTGTCTCGTTGCATCCTTGACGACGACGACCCGTGTTTGATCGAATCGGTAGTTGTTGATCAGGACTTGTTTGAGATGATCCACATCATGGTGAGGCGTCTCAAGTGCATTCCATCCATGGGTATATTGCTGATTAGAGATCAACAGTGCCCAATAGCGGCCACGATCGATGACGCTGCGCCCGGCTTCTGATTCATTCTCAATCAGCACGCTGACCTTGTTGTTTTCAACACGCAGGGTACGTTTTTTAGTGTTGCCGCGGGTATCGATCACGACCACGTCGATCAGCCCGTCAGAGCTTGCGAGACCCAGCGGCACCTCGAATTGTACCGGCTCGGCCCCCGGCTCCTTAATGAAACTGAGATAGGGCGCCTTTACTGGCGCGCTAGTCAGTGTCTTTTTCCCCGCCGTAATGTGATCAATACCGTCGACATCCGATGCCAGTCCCACGATATGTTTCGCGCGCTTGCGGGTGAATCCGCGCAGTTTCGCCTCGATATCGGGAAAAACAAGCAACGATTCCTCAGCCACTTTTACGGGCTCTGGTGGCGCCGTAGGCTGTGGTTTTCCAATCAGTTTGGCCAGTCTGTTGCGCGCCTGCTTGATCTCGTGCTGTCCCCTCTTGAGCTGACGGTGTTGCGCCAGCAGCACTCGGTCGGCGCGATCGATATAGCGCCCTGCTTGGGCGTACTGCTCCTTGTCCATAGCGCTATGGGCCACAGTTATAAATGCACTGGAGATGCGTTGCAGGAACTTTAATGCCTGTTTGTCTGCAGGATTTTTTTCCAGCTGAGCCTTGACGATTTCCAATGCGTTCTGGCCGGTTCCCGGGGGTGCATCAAGCCTCCCCTGACGTAACGATTGCTCCGCCTTGATGGCCCAGAGGTCGGATAGATCCTGCTGCCGGCAGGGCGGCAGGGGATTGATCTCGTCACAGATATTCCATTTCTGACCCACCGAGGTGAGCTTGGCCTCGGGTTCAGCGCTCTTGAACGCATCGCGATGCAGCTCGGCCAATCCATTTTTCAATCGCTTGTGAGGAACGCGGTATTCCTTTGGAATCATAAATGAAAAGGAATAAAAATCTTCGTCCTTAGTCACCTGTAAATTTTCATCCAAGGCATCGGTCTGTTCCTCATCGAGCTCATAGATATCCGCCAGCCCGTCTACCAGGACTGGCCTGACCCTGCGCTTGCGGATATTCCCTGGGCCGTAGAACACGATTTCCGTCGTTTTCTTGCCCGTTACTATGCCTATGAACTTACGCTCCAGTTCTGACGCCACCTTGACCGAGGCACGTTGCAACAACTCTTTGCGCATGGCTTGGGAAGTTATCGTCAGACTGGCGCTCGCATAGCCATCGGCCGTGGCTAATAGGGATTGGTCACTGCTATCTAAAATCTCTACCGTGAAGCCCATCGATCCCATCAGCCCACGTTGGTCAAACTTCGACTGGGAGAGCCTGAGTAAATACTGAGCCTGGCGCTTTTGCGCACCGCGTTTGACATCATATCCGCTGCTAATGAGCCGCCGCTCAAGGGCATGCATGAAATCTTTGCGTATGGCAAGCTGCTCGTTTGACAGATCTACCTCATCCAGACTGGCTTGCAAGAAATAGATGCTCAGGCGGTGTTTCAATCCTGTGTTGTTTATCCCGTCCTTTTTCTCAGCCCCCGACCCGAGTGGGTTCGTTAGTATTTCATCCGCCCAGAGCTTCAGAACGTCTTCATCAAGCACGATCTTTCCTTCCATGAAATGCTTTCCCTTGTGCGCTTCATCGATATCCAGCAGCCAACGTCGCACCAGTGGTTTGTAATGACGCCCCTCTATCTGCCTGAGTTTCTTCTTGATATGGTCGATGACCAGCGGATCCTTGGCCTTTTCCTGCATGAAACGCGTAAGCGCATCAGGCACGGCGGTTTGCAGTACGCGCCGCTGCGCGTCAGCACGATTCTTGCCGAAATCCTCAACCTCGATCTTCATGGATTTGGCCACGACCAGGGCAGGCATCAACAGCGCGGAAACCAAAACCATCCATACCCAGAACAACCGATTGGACTTGTAACACGCAGGGCTATTGCAGGCAGCGTATCGCTGATTCATCATTGTTATCGGCCCATTTCTTCTTTGAACGTTTGAACAACCTTTTTGGCCATGTTCTTACCCAGATCTCGGGCAATCTCCAGCGCCACTTTGCGCAGATAAATGTAGTCATCGTTATTTTTTGGATCGGCATCGATTACGCGCAAATACTCCCGGCTTTGATTAGATACCGTCAGGATACGTTGCTTGGGGTCAGCTATGCCGTGGGGATAAAAACGCTGGTATTTCTTATCCTTGCGTTTATCGATGGACGGATTAATCAATAGGGCGGAGGCTACCCCTAGTTGCTGAGCCTTCTGAACGCCTTTGAGTCCTTTCGCGGTCTTGATCTTACTGCCGCTGTATTGTGCCGACAGTGTAAGACAAAGATCGTCACGTTTGCGGGTTTCGGGATGTTTGCATGGATCGCCAAAGTGTTGCAGATCATCGGACAGGGCCATGCGTTCCCCCTCGTCATCGATGGTGATCTCGAACTCACCCGCATTGACCGCATCGCTGATGACCCGGGCCAGGGCGTCCTGAAACCAGATGGCTCGGGTATCCGGCAGGATGAATATGCCGGCCTGTTTAGCGGAAATCGCACCGCGCAGGGAAGCTCTCAAGCCCTGGTCCAGGGCACTTCGCAGTGTGGTAGTTAGATAACGTTTGAGTCGTTTTCGCTCCACCTTGTCTACCTTGGCGCCTCTAGTCATCAGATCGGCCAACAGTTTCTTTTCAATAAACGGTGCCACATCGATAAAAAGATAAGGGTATTCAGCCAAACGCTTATTGCGTGTGTAGGTCGTATCCTTCTTCAGGTTTAAGGTCTCGCCATGGCGCCTCATGACGACCCGCGCCTTCATGCGGCGCAGTGTTTCGGCCCATCTCTGGAGTCCCGCAATACTTTCCAGTAAGGCCTGATCCAGTGCCTTTTCCAATAATTCGTGCCAGGTTTCTACCGGCTCGATCCTGTCGCCATCGAGTACGTTTTTACATGCACTACGGCCCTCTTTGATGCAGATGAGCAAACGAAAGCGACTGAACTCACGACTGTAGACGGTGCGTCCCTGGGCATCCAGCATAGTGAATGTCAGACCCAGTTCGAAGAAGTAAGAACGTCGCCAGATGCGCGGTAGATATTCCACCTCGGTGAGGGTCGTGCGGGCAAAATCAACCGCAAAGTTGGCGTTGGCCCGAGGATTGATATCGCTATCCGGATTCAACATCGTGTTGAGCCCCTCGAAACCGGTGCGCTGTTTGAGTTTGGCGTGCAGGGCCAGTTCCAATTGACTGGGGGCGTAGACGCCCCCCTCAAGCATTTTCCCAGGGGTATTGGCCGCGCCTAAGGCCTTGGCGAACCAGGTATCTCCTGCGCCATCGATACCAACCCGAGTAACCGTCAGCTGCGCGGCCTCGTTACCCAGTACGTCTAGGACATTTTCCG
>JAAEPA010000397.1 GCA_024222475.1 Gammaproteobacteria bacterium
GATACCAAATTGCAGCGATTCTTAAATTCGGCGCACACCCCGAGTCAACGCCCTGCAAGGTAGTCTTCTGTGTTTGATTTGGATTGGTTTCAATGTCATCAACTCAAGCTTATTCCAACCGGATTCTTCGGCCTGAAAGGCCGACTCAACAGAGCCCAGGGCCGTGGCCCTGGGTAAAGGCCAAAAAAATGGATTTTCGGCCGGAAAGGCCGAGTTACAGTCTGCCGGTGTGCATATATCCCTCATTTCATAGCGGTTAAGCGGTGTGAAAGCTGTGGCCAATGGGGTTTTGTGGTCAGATCCGAAGAGGGTAACGCGGCCTTTCAGGCCGCAAAATCGGATATGGCCCGTACCCAGGGCCACGGCCCTGGGCTCTGTTAAGTCGGCCCTTCAGGCCGAATCCGGTTGGTAGAGGCTTAAATTCATATTGGGATCGGTCTTCATTAGTTAAGGGACACGAAGTTGGATGTGCGCAAGCTTAATTATGGTATCGTAGCAAAATCCCGCCAGCTTTCTGAGCGCTCACCTGCTGTTTAACTTTATCTACCTGTTAGATAATACTTTAGCAGATATTAGCATTGTACCTAGATCAGGGGGTCTGAGATTGCTGAAATCAGGAGGCTTCGACGGGGGCGCCCAGCCCGTGAAAAACCGCTCACCAGCCACCTGTAAGCCAAGCATGAAGGTCGACAGATCCGGGATTCAGACCATGGTGATTGCGCGGCGTTCCGGTAACGAACAAGGCGGCGACGGAGCTCGGGATTCTGTCGTGCCGAGAGAGCCCCGATCAAAGATGTGTCCCCTCTTCGGCCATGCGCATTTTTTTTAATAACCGGGATAGATTCGAAGGCCGCACGCCCAGCAACTCGGCTGCTTTGGCCTGATTACCCTTTGTGGCGTCCAAAGCCCGCCGAATGCGATGTCGTTTAAATTCCTCAACAGCTTGTGCCAGCGGCAACTGTTCATCAATTGTGGTAGCCAATCCACTTGCTGACGTGTTTTGCCGTTGGATTGAGGGCATGTTCAGACCCACAACCTCGGCGGGAAGGGATGC
>JAAEPA010000398.1 GCA_024222475.1 Gammaproteobacteria bacterium
CGAATTTACCCAAGTATTTACCCGGCTTAAAGCTTTAGGGCCCCAAATCAACCAACTGCCAGATTTAAAGCCTGAGTATCAAAGTCTAGTCGAACGGGGTAACACGATACAGACCACTATCGACCGGGTAACGGCATCAATCAATAATGTCGTGCATTGGTTCAAAAACGTTTTCGGTATGGACGGCTTGAGCATGGCCCGCGCCGGTCAACTAGGGGCATTACCGCTATTGCCCATTGCCGCCATATCCGGCGCCATGGCCCTGATTGGTTATTGGATCAGCGATGTCTACCAATTTTATCAGAAGCTCGAAAAATTCGACCAACTGCGCGCCGAGGGTAAAAGCGCGTCTGAAGCGTCGCGTATCGTTTCCGAATTGACCGACAAACCGGGCTTATTCAATATCGGCCTGGGCAATGTGCTATTGCCCATATTGGTGATTGGTGGCTTGTGGTGGTTCATGCGGAATAAGCAACTATGAGAAAGAACCCCGTAAAATTTGGTTATTCGCTTCCGACCCTAGATGCCATTGCCAAGAGCGAAATGGTCAACGGCAAAACCCCGAAGCAAGCCAACGCAATCGCCTATGAAATCGGCCGCAAGGCATGGAAGCAAAGAAATAAAGGTAAGCGCATGCCAGAGTATTTGCGCGAATTGACCAAAACCAGCAAGCCGAAAGCCAAGCCAAAAGCCAAGCCAAAAGCCAAGCCAAAAGCCAAGCCAAAAGCCAAGCACAACCCGGTCATGAAAAACCCGTGGGTGGTGCAATTGATCAACACAAAAACCAAAAAAGTTGGGTGGTATACGGGGACATCAATTGACAATGAGCAAGCCAATGCAAAGCAATTCCGGAGTATGAGATCAGCAACCATTCATGCGGCGCGTGTTGCCGATGATGTCCCGTCGCCCTGGGTGTTGGTGGTCACCCCGGCCCCTACAAACCCTCAGTAGGTGGACGGGATAAAAGCCCGAATCCCGTTCCACCGAGCAGCCGGGCAAAAGTAAAAGAGGCCGCGCGCCGTTATGCGGATTTTACCGGCCACCCACCGGATAACTTGACCGTGTTGGAAACCCCGCAACACGACACCGTTTTTATGATCGGCATTTTGGACGGGGTTTTGTATACCGCTACCCGCGACGGAAAGGACGAAAGTTATGTTCATGAATTCAAGCCCCGTGCCCGTCCGATTCTGGCTTCCAGTTTCGACGGAAACCAGCTGTATGTCATTGACGGCCAATATCTGATGACCGAGAGAGGCATAGTAGACCAATGACCGAGCTATTGTTAATCAACCCAAGAAAGAGGCCCAAAATGCGAAAGAAAGCGCGATCCCCAGCTCAAAAAGCTGCAACCCGAAAACTGGTGGCATTTAACAAACGCCGCAGAAGCGGGACCAAAACCACCC
>JAAEPA010000399.1 GCA_024222475.1 Gammaproteobacteria bacterium
AAACGGGCGGTTGGGAGAGATATATTCCCAAAGGCCGGGTCGCCCAGCATGACATGTCCTCCAACCCGTTTTCTGAAGATGACGAAGTGGTCGAAATCATTGATGCGAATCGGCAGTATCGCCGGGATGTCGAAAAGCTCAAGGTCGTCGAGGGTCATCTTGCCATAGCCGACGCCGTCGAGGCCGACTGCACGCACAAAGCGCTTAAGGTCGTAGAGGGAAAAACCTCCACGCTCCCTGACAAGAATGGGGTCGCTGTTCTTTAAGATCGTCAGGGTGACGGCCATCTCGGAGAACTGCCGGCCATGGTGGTAGATGAGTAGTGTAGAAAGGGCTGCAGCGCCGCAGCTCATATCCCACCCCTGGCGGGTCAGTTTTTTCCAGCGCAGATCGGCCATGCTCTCCACATTCTGGCTAAAGCGCATAGTGCCCAGGCGTACCCCGACCTTGCCAGCCGAATGTGCCGGCGTGACGTTTACCAGTAGTATAAGGATAAGGAGCAGGAAGGTTAGCGCCCCGCGGGAAATTACTGATGTGGTTAGCGCCATGCCCTTTGATTCGAGAGCAGGCTATTGAGCTGATTGATATTGCCTATTGTAGAGTTGATATTTATGTTCAGATTCAAGAGTATCTGCACGGGGGAATTTACCGCGTTGACGTTAATAAGGGAGCGCAGGTTTGACTGGGCGTTGTCCATCAGCTGTAGTGTCCCCAGATTATTATAATTCGCCATGGGAAGGACGAAGACCTCTCCGTCTATCTTACCTTTGCCGCTGGTGTAGTGAAAGGGGATGCGCGTCAATGCCTCCCCGCTCTCATAGGTCGGGTCAACGTTACCGGCAGTAACTGCGTTAAGCTCCTCGTCAGTCAACTCCTCAAGGCCCCATGCCCCGGTGGGGAAAGTTGCAATTATCAGAAAGAGTATAAATAGTAGAGCAGCAAGCTTATTATTCATATATAGACTCCATAGATCCTATCACATCTCCTGATTGAAACGGTTATGTTGTTGTAGTGATAGCTGTGGCGCACCGGTGGGTCTTGCGCTAAAAGATGATGTGCGACCCATATTCAGGCTGTTTGCCGCAATAGACGAGACGGCGTTCACACCGTTGAAGACACGCATATTCTGCTGGGTATTATCGCTAAGAGCTACAGTGCTGTTGTTGTCTACAGAAAGGCTTCCGTCACTTAAGGCGAGCAGTTCGGCCTCGGCCCCGGTCATCTGGCCGCCTGTAAAGACGGATTGCTCGTACGACTCGCTGTATGTGCTTTCTGCTATATCTATAGCTTTTTGCTTTGTTACAAGGTTCTCTTCGGTCTCTGTTTCAATGTCCGTATTACCGAGATCACCAAGAACAGTGTCAATGTCAAGGTTCAACTTATTATCTATATCGATCAAGTCCAATTCCAGATGCAATGTCCACCATAGAATTTTTATATCTATCATGGCTTCTGCCTCAAGCTTGAAGAACCCTGGTATGGAGACTGGATCGGAAGGAAAGATGCTGCCCTTGATCTGAAAGCCGGTACCGTAGTTCAGCTCATGAACCTTAAAATTCAATAGGTCTAATCCTATACGTACGGTGTTGGAGGGAATGAAACCATCTTTCTGCAACTCTTTCAGCGTCGGTGATTCGTAAGTCACACCCACCTTCACTTTATCGAAACGCGTTTTGGTGCTTATGAACTCTTCTGTGCTGTCCTGCTCGACAAAGGAGTAGTCATGATACTCGTAGTTTTCAAAACCGGATCTTCGCAGTTCGCTCTTTTCATATCTGTGACCGGCTATAGATGAGGTCAGACTCCCTTGAGTGCGATGGAGCTGGTTCACGTTATTGATCTGGTTGATCTCTATGTTTGTTGTTACGTCGTCTATAGTGATGGAGCCGCCGTTAAAGATATTGTCGGTTGAGACAACATCGCTTGACAACGCATTTTCGAGGTTTAGCGCAGTTGCATTCTGCTGGGCAGTTCCGTTAAGGAGAAGCCTTCTTTCGCGTTCCACATCTATTCTGCTCTGTAAAATAGCAAAAAGCTCCGGGGCCAGTTCCATACCGTCAAAACTCTGCGGTTGCCGGAACGGCGTGTAGCCGGTGTTGTTCTTTTCCGGCTGTTGTTGTTGCTGTGGCTGTTGCTGCTCTTGCGGCAGGCTCTGCCCTTCAAGGTGCGGGTCGATTCCACCGCCGCTTACTCCTGCAAGCTCGGTGTCCGAGAGCGTGGTTGCAGCCAGAGCAGGGCCAGAGTATAAGAGTCCCGCAGCGATTATTGCTGTTATGAGAAGACGTTTCATAAGCTTTATAAACTTGTCAGGTTAAATTATCCCGAAGATCGGCTACCATCGCTGTAAAGAGTTAATGTTAATGACCGTGGTTAACGGTGTTGAACTGGTTGAGTACCAGCGTCGCCTTGCGCCCCTCAAACCTTGTAGTTCTTGAGACGTTCGTGCTGTTTGCCACGTTACTTCCTATGGCATTGACGATATTCATTCCCTTTACATCTTTTTGGGCAGAGTCTGAGAGTTCGAGCGTAA
>JAAEPA010000400.1 GCA_024222475.1 Gammaproteobacteria bacterium
AAGGTCAACGCCTGATATTATAGCGGTGGTCTCTCGCGTAGGATACAAGACGAGTTGATTCGAACTGCATCATTCCTCGTTATTTTGGCTATTTTGTATCTCATGCGAGCGACCACCGCTGTAATAAACTTATCATCAATACCTTGGTCAGAATTCCAGGTGGACCCCCGACTTGAGCATTTAAATGGCTTGACCGCCTCCCACTCTTTCTCTTCGATACCCTTGCGTATACTGCCAACCAACCTGGTCATACAGGATTCATTTGTACTGTGACGATCCCCCAGGGCAATCGCTCTATGTCTGAAGTCCAGAGAGTACCCTTTCAAGATAATCTTGATCCCATCCAGCGCGACATCTCTTGTGCGTCGTCCCAGTCGACTCTGCCGGTGTTGACAAGAAAGCGAACCAACCGTTTGAAACGGGACCGATCAAAAACCAGGGGTATATCTTTACACATGCACACGCCTGTATTGCTCTGAATCTACAGAATCAGAAGCCCTAAACGGCGTAGAACTTGAGCTTACGCCCTAGCGGTTAGTGAACTGTATTCGACGCGGCAAACCCGAGAGTTGTGAGCCAGTCGTCTACCGGTTGCCCCGTCAAGCATTGGTGTGCAGAGGTGCCCTTGCGAGGTCCCCAGTTTGGCACATATCACTGGATGCCCAGAGACGCAGGCACGAGATGCTTTCCAGAGAATAACCACTGTCCGGTAAACAACGTACCACAATATATAGTGGTATCTTCCTTACCAAATGATGCCAAATCCATCAACATATTGATTAATAAGGATAAAATAAAAATAACAGATTGCTCTCTTGTGTGCGGAATGTCGGATAAAGCGCTTTAGCAGAAAACTATAACAGCACTGTCGTATTTTTTTCTAAGTATTTCTGGTATCTTTGGAGCGGGCCGAAGTGGCGCGCTGGTTACTCGAAATCTCAAACAAAAACGAACAGACTGCGTGGGTTTCCGCGTCAGTCTGAATAATGAAATGATGAACACTTCCGCACACAACAAGGCTATGCGGCTTTATTCCGCGGCAGCATGCCTGGGATTGCTACTTCTCTACATTGCCAGCCTGCCGGCACAGGCCGCGGGCGCCTGCGCCGAGTCTGTCGGTCGGTTCGTCTCCATAGAAAACACCGTCCACGTTAAGCCCACTGACTCTGAAGATTGGCAGCCGGCCGATTTAAACCAAAGCCTTTGTGAAGGTGACACGATCCGTGTGGCTGAGCGGAGCAGGACGGCGGTTCAGCTCGTCAACGATGCCGTCTTGCGCCTGGATGAAAATACCACCATGCGCTTGCTGAATGTGGCGGGAGCAGAGCAAGAGCAATCCTTTCTCGAGGTTTTGGGGGGAGCCATCAAGTCCTTCATTCGAAGACCGCGCTCCATGTCGGTCAGCACGCCGTATCTGAACGGAAGTATCGAAGGGACGGAATTCCTGGTCGAGGTCACCGACGACAAGTCTTCCATATTGGTCTTCGAGGGCCAGGTTCTGGCCCAGAACGACGCCGGGGATGTCCAAATCCAGCCCGGCGAGATGGCTGTGGCCGGCAAGGGAGAAGCCCCCCGAAAGCAAATTGTCGTCAGCCCGCGTGACGCGGTGCAGTGGGCGCTGCATTATCCGGCGGTGTTGATGTGGCGCGACGACGCATTTCCCGCTGCCGCTCAATGGTCTGACGCGGTAAAGCGATCCCTACAGTTCTACTCCGCGGGCCATATCGAAAAGGCCTTCGCGAGCATTGCTGATGTTCGTAACACCGCGGCTGATGCGCGATTCTTGGTCTATCGGGCGTCGCTGCTTTTGTCGGTCGGCCGTGTAGAGGAAGCACGGTCAGATATCGAACGCATTCTGTCGCTGGCTCCGGGCAGCAACGATGCGCTCGCGCTTCGGGCGATCATTGCCGTCGCCCAGAACGAAAAGGAAAAGGCGCTTGAGGCGGCCACGCAGGCAACGAGCAGCAGTCCACAGTCGGCTGCCGCTTTGATTGCATTGTCGTACGCGCAGCAGGCTAGTTTTGATCTGGATGCGGCCCGTACGAGCATCGAAAACGCGGTGCAACTCGAACCAGAAAACGCGCTGGCGTGGGCCCGGCTAGCCGAGTTGCAGTCCTCGTTCGGACTGTTGGCCGAAGCACTCGAGGCCGCGACCAAAGCGGCCGAGATCGAGCCCCGGCTGTCGCGTACGCAGACCGTATTGGGTTTCGCACACTTGATGCGAGTCAAGACCGATCCCGCGAAAGCAGCTTTCAACAAAGCAATCGCATTGGATCAGTCCGATCCGTTGCCTCGTTTAGGCCTGGGCCTTGCCAAAATCAGCGCAGGGGATCTGGAAGCAGGACGGCAGGATATCGATGTGGCCGTAGGCCTCGATGCGAACCACGCCCTGCTCAGGGCCTACCTGGGTAAGGCCTATTTCGAGGAGAAGCGTTACCCGCTGGATGAACAACAATACAGCATCGCCAAGCAACTGGATCCGAACGATCCCACGGCCTACTTTTACAGTGGCATCCTGAAACAGAGCATCAACCGGCCGGTGGAAGCGGTGAGGGATCTGGATAAATCCATTGAGCTCAATGATAACCGGGCGGTTTACCGCAGCCGGTTGCTGCTGGACAAAGACCGCGCGGCGCGGAGCACGAGTCTGGCGAGGGCTTACCGGGACCTGGGTTTCACCCAACTCGGCATCAATCAGTCAACGGAGTCCCTGGCAGTCGACCCCTCCAATGCCTCGGCGCACCGCTTCTTGTCCGACATCTATTTGGGAAAGCGCCGGGTAGAGATCGCCCGCGTCAGTGAGCTCCTGCAAGCGCAACTCATGCAGGACATCAATATCAACCCCATCCAGCCGAGTGTCGCGGAGACCAACCTTAACATCGTCACTATCGGTGGACCGGCTACGCCAGGGTTCAACGAGTTCACACCGCTTTTTGAGCAAAACCAAGCGCAGTTGGATGTCACCGGATTCACGGGTAATAACAATAGCTACGGCGGTGAGGCGGTCGCAACAGGGCTGTACGATCGATTTTCCTTCAGCGCTGGCGGCTATTACTACACGTCGGATGGTTGGCGGCGCAATAATGATCTGCGGCAAAGGATTTATAACGCGTATGGTCAATGGGCGATCACGCCCGAATTGAATATTCAGGCCGAGTTCCGGCGTCGGGACTCCAAGGAGGGAGACCTGGCCTTCAATTTCGATCCCGACAATTTTCTGCGTGACCAGACGATCGATCGCAGCCAGGATACGGCGCGTGTGGGCCTGCGTTATTCGCCAGCGACAAGCTCCAATTTCCTGCTTTCTTATATTTACAGCGATATTGACGAAAAATCCTATCAGTCCGAAGAACTCAGTCCATTTGAGACACTGACCACCGGCAGCGATGCGACCGACAATGGTTATCAGATTGAAGGGCAGTACATCTATCAGCGGGGCCGGTTCAATGGAATTGTAGGTGGGGCCTATAGCGATACGGATTTTAAAAGCGACGATACCATTTCGATTGTCGATGTTGTTTTCGGTCCCGTGTTCGAAGTGGACGAGACCGTCAAGGAGGACACTAAACACTCGCGCGGGTACCTCTATACCAATACCACTTACCCAGAATCGGTCACCTGGACAGTCGGTTTCAGTTACGACGACTACGAAGAGGGGCCGTTGGACGAATCGAGCTTCAATCCGAAATTCGGGGTTCTTTGGAATGTCAAGAATGACATCCGCCTCCGAGCGGCGGCGTTTAAGACGCTCAAGCCTGCACTGGTCAACAACCGGACCATCGAGCCCACGCAGATTGCCGGTTTCAACCAGTTCTTCGATGACATCAGCACGTCCCAGTACTGGCGGTACGGCGGCGGGTTCGATTGGCAACTGGCACGAGATATCTCTCTGGGGGGCGAGATCACCTGGCGATATATCGACGAACCGCTGTTTCAGGGTTCCGACGACGTCATCTTTGAAGATCGGGACGAGCAGTTTCATAACCTCTATATCTACTGGACGCCCATGACGCAATTGGCCGTGAAGTCCGAGTTTGTCTACGACCGTTATAAGGCAGACAAAGGGATTGCCACTGAATTCGACAATCTGCCCGAGCGGGTCGAAACCATCAGCGTCCCTATCGCTGCAACCTGGTTCAGTCCGTCAGGGCTTTTTGCCGGCCTCGGCGGAACCTACGTTAATCAGGATGTGGACCGTTCGGCATTTTCTACGCGTGGTCAAGGCGACGACAAATTTTTTCTCGTGGACCTCGCGATGGGTTACCGGTTTCCGAAGCGCTTGGGTATTGTGAGCTTGGGCGTCAAGAACCTGTTCGACACCGGTATCAAGTACCAGGATGACAGTTACAGGGAATCCAGGGGTGAACCTGCCACCGGTCCTTATTTTCCAGAGCGCACGATTCATGGCAGGGTGACCTTGAATTTCTAAGGGGCCGTCTCTCGCCATGGCGAGAGACGGCATGTTGTGTTACACGTAAGGAGACAAGTACCATGAAAAAACGAAAAGTACGTCGTTTCATTTTGATGACTACACTGGGAGGGTCGCTAACATTCGGCCTTTTCGGAACCGCGTCGGCGGACAATAGCGGAGGTGGAATCCCGGACGTGTTACCAGACTGCGATGGCCAAACGCTCGCCGGAGTGAGGCTCAGCTGCGAAGGTAGTAGACCGAGACTTGTACAGATCCGGAATCCGGATGCCAAGGCCGGGAACCTGAAGATTCTCTTATGCGGCTGCAACACTAGCGGTGACGATGAATTTCGGAGGTGCAATCCGAATCTATCAGTACCGGAACTACAAGACCTCGCAACGGGTGTATGCTCGGGCTTTGACTGTGAACCGCCACCACCGTGGCAAGAGACAACTTGCACTGACCCAATAAAGCCGGCACCGCAAGTGCCTGATACTTCGGAAACGGTACCAGGAAACGCCTGGATCTGCGTAAGAAGGCTCGGGAGGCGTGTCTGCTATAGTAAATGAACCTGCAAAACTAACAGTGGCAGGGGGGGGATTATCCCCCATACGCGCCAACTTAAGCGTATTGCTTATATATTACTCAGTCCCGCGAGTTGGCATGAGGCGATCAATCGATTAACCCG
>JAAEPA010000401.1 GCA_024222475.1 Gammaproteobacteria bacterium
GAGTTTCTGGAGGAGCAGACGGGGGAAATTGTAAATCAGACTGAAGCACAGCAAAAGAAATAAGCGATAAAAACACCATTCAACGCAAATCTACCAATTTTGGCAGGTTGGCTTACCAAAACTGGTTGGTGGTGAGTGGAGAATTGGGCCAGTTTGTTTTATGGTGGAGTCACTCGCTGGTGAATTATTTTGCGATGCGGACAGGCTTACTGTATCACCTTTTACCAAGCTAGCGGCTCGGTTCTTGAGCGGATTACAGCCGAAAATTATCACACTTGTGTGCGGTGGAAGAGTTGATTTGTTTGAGTTTTTGGAGGGGTAGTACGCCATAAAAAAACAGATGATAATGTCAGAGAAACTTTACTTTCAACGTGAATTAGAGGTGCGAAATGAATTGTTTGGCTTGTCAAGAAACGACTCAAGCTAATTGGTATTTTTGCCGTTGGTGTGGCGCGGCTCTAGTCGTCTCGACGACGCCGATAGTGGTAGATAAAAGTCAATATGATGCAAGGTTGAACTTGTTTTCCAAAAGCTTGGATCAACTAAAAATTTCAGCGCAACAAACTGAGGCAGCCAGAATAGGGGGAGAGTTTCTATTGTCAAAGGCCGGTGCAGATGTGAATAGTCGATAGATCAAGAATATTTCACCTGATCACAAGCTTAAACACCTTTACTAAAGAAGGATGGCTCTGATGAATAGTCAGATGCAGGTCGAACAAACCGTATACTGTGTTCAATGCGGTATGCCATTGTCCGAACAGGCCGTCGAATGTTTCAATTGTCAGCAACCTCAGCCTGTTCCCGGTGCAGTCCAACCGTCATCACCACTGCGGCGTCATTCGCAGCAAGCCTTCAACATTGGCGTTCCATCACCCTGGGAGGTTGCCGAGCGCAACACGATGGGCTTGCAATTTATCCAGATTGATCGACCGGATGCGCGGGCGGAGGGGATAGCTGGTCGGATCCAACAGGCCCTCTCAACCAGTCCGGCCAGTTTGCAGATTTTTCTGTTTCCCCTGCCTTTTGGAACCGATGTGAATATGCTCAACCAGATTTATACTAATATGTTAAGCCAAAAAATGGCGCAGCGCGGCGGCGGGATGGCGGGTTCTATGCAACTTATGGCTCAACCAACGCAGCAACAATCGATTGCTTTTGGCGACCATCCGGGTCTGGTATTAGATTTTGAACAGTCATTTTTCGGCTTTGGTAAAACCATCGAGCGACGTTTTCTAACCCTGACGCAGCTACCGCAGGGCGTTCTTGGCTCAGTGATGGTTACCCAGGCCCCAGCTAAAGAATTTGCCCGGTGGGAAGAGGATCTGTGGCGTATTGCCAGCAGTTTTCGATTTGGCCCTTCTCAAGAGGCAAAATCGGACGGGGATACGGTCAACCACCTGCCCCCCTTGCGTGTCCCGGATGTGGACTCTGCTTTGGGTTGGGCCTGGCTGGTTGATCTGGGCCAAGGCAACCTGGCCACAGCCAGAGAGGCAGCCAGAGAGGCTCTGTCCAGGCAGCGTAGTGCCGACACCCTCTTTGCCCGGGCTGTGGTACATCAACTTCAGGGCAACTTTAAGGCTGCCTTCCCCTTGTTTGAAGATGCTTTCAATGCCACGCTTGATCCCGGCCGCCAATTTATTATAGCCGCTATCGCCCGCTTGGCCGAGCGACAGCAAGCAGATATTCTACCAGACGGCTTTTCTTTGGCTCTGCCAGAAGCTGTCCAACGTTTTGGCGAATGGGCCACTGTCACTGAGTGGGAACAACGATGGAAAGCGATCAATGAGCAACTCACGGCCCCCTACGCCAAACTATCAGGCAAATTCATTCATGATGGCGTTGCAGATATGCCGGCTCTGCGTTCCCTCACCGCCGGTGAGGCTAAAGGGATCCCAGTAGTAGACCTGTTGCCGCAACTCCAACAGTATCTGGAACAATTAGGCCTTGAGGCAGGACAACGAAGTACGCTTCTGGTTGAACTGTCTACTCTTATCTCACAGCTTGAACTTCAAAGCTTGGCCGGGCCGATTCAGGCTACACTGGAAGAGTTCGATCGGCGCATAGACTATTGCCAACAAACCAGTACTTTCCTGGCTGCTGCCCAGTTCGCCATACTCCAAGGCGATCTACTCGTTTCGCCTACGCCGCTCGGCCACCCAAATCTGCTAGGCTATCGCTTGAGCGATTCTGATACCCAAGTCACCATATCCGCCGACCGAACGCGGTTTGACCGTTCTGCGATTGATGTGGCCGGCGCACACTCTGCCTATCAAATTGCCTGGCAAAATTTTGACAAGGCCGGTGCGCCCCGAGGAAAAGCAATGGTTCGCCTACGCCTGGCCTACCTGAACGCCGTCGAGGCGATTAATCATCAAGATAGGGCTAAGTGGACGGCTGCGGCGCGAGACTATCAAGAGGCCAAACACCACTTCACGCTGTTGGGCGATCAGGTCAATAGTTGGGCTGCCGCTTTCGGGGAGATATGGGGGCGATTGCACTTGGGCGAACCTAAAAATCAACTGATTGCTGAAGTTACAACCTTGGCTGAAGACCTAAAAGAGAAAGATGCTCTGGCTTGGGGCTTGAGTTGGGGGCTGGTTTTGGCTTATGCCGGACGTGAAGCTTTGGCCTTGTGGGGTGATGTGGAATTGGCCCTACGTGCTGCCGACCTGGCCGAGACAGTCTTTGGAGTTTTTGATACGCTGCGTCGGCAAGCTCAAACCTGCGGGGATCGGGCCGATGCGTTGCAGAGACTGGAGTCCGTCGAGGAAAGTTTGGTGGAAGTAGAGACTGCACTCGACTTGTTAAAGCAAGCCATTGACCATTCCGAAATAGAGGCCCTATCCGGTAGCGCAATTGGTATCCAAATGACCGGGAATCTCATGGAGATCTACGGAGGGCAATTCGATGCCGATGGAATAAAACGCACCCAAGACTGGACCAAGACTTTCAAGACTTTTCTGAAAGGGATAGATAATGTAACGGTTGAAGAAGTCGAAGAAGCGCAGAAATTAATTCAAATGGTTCCTGGCTTAATGGCTCACCTACCAACTATGACTGCGGAAGAATTTCAGGCCAAAGTGGAGAAGATTAATTCCGCCAAACTCAAGATAAACATTTTCAGTTTGCACAAAGCAGCGAATATGATTGAAGAACAAGCGGTGCTTTATAGATCAATTTCTTTGGGTCTAAATAAGATGAAAATCGGGTGCGAAGAACAGGCTGCATCCGATTTTCAAACGGCCTTAGAGATAGCCAATTCATGTCGTAATCGCGATTTACAAAGAGGTATAATCTTCACCGCATGGCGCAAGCCCGGAAAAGCCATTGCGGCCCTACAGCAGTATCTCGAAGCTGGTCTCCCCCAGATTACAGACACCCTTCAGCCAACATTGACCGCAGTAGCGACCGCAGATAATCCGGCACTGGCTGCTGAAGAAACCGACCTACATCAGATTCGCGCCCACTTGCCCGTTGTCGAACTATTCATCAAAAACAAGGCCTGGCCGGAAGCGCGGGAGCAACTAACGGTAATTGAGCGCGTATCTGGGCCACTCAAGCCGCTCGATCCCGTTCCAACTCTGGCCGCTATCCGCGATTATTTTTATTACGGTGTAGTCGCTGCCGGACATCGAGAGTACTACGCTGCGCTGGGTTATTTGCATAAAGCGGTTAACGGTCTCGAAGCTCGCCGCCGCGCCTTACGCCAGGAGTCGCTCCGCCGCAATTTTGGGGGTCAATATACCACGCTGCAAGTCTATGCTGAGTATGCCCGTCTCCTGGCCGAAACCGGCCAATGGCCAGAAGCCTTTGCCATCGCCGACCTCATCCGGGCTAGAGTCTTGGCAGAATCATTAGCCGGGGCGCGGACGGTCCAGCAAGAATTGGGGTCAAATGAGGTTTACCGCCGCTATATGGAACAACGCGCCATTGTAGAGCGGCTCACCAACCAACTCAATGTGATGCGGCAAACTGATTCGCCTAACCTGACCGGCGCAAATAAGCTAAGAAAAGATCTGGAATCAGCCATAACATCGCTCGATAGATGCGAGGCCGAGTTACACCATGCCTGCCCACGTTGGCGAGAACTATCTGCACCCCAAACTGAACCAGTTTCACTGAGTGAGGTGGCGGAAAAATTGCCGTCGAGGACTCTGCTCCTGGCCTACCTCTTTTACGGCGACAGCTTGCTCGCTTGGGCAGTGACGAATGAGGGGCTGGTTGGTCAGAGCACCGCAGATGTGTTTCACGATGAAGATTTCAACGCTTCTATCTTTGCGTCTCAAATTGAAACGTGGCGAGAGCAAGTAAGCGGGGAATCGGAAGATGTAGACCTGAGCACCGCCTTGGCCCAAGTCTTGCTCGAACCGTTCGACAGTCTCATTGCCCAAGCTAAACATCTGCTGATTGTTCCCTATGCCCAGTTGAATATGTTGCCTTTTCAAGCTTTGCCCTGGCGTGATCAGCCACTCGGCTGGCAAAAATCAGTCTCATATCTGCCGGCAGCCAGCATGCTTCAGCACTTCAGACCGTCTGATCCAACTGCGTCCGGCGCATTAGTGGTGGGCGACCCAGAGAGGATGGCCAGACTCGATATGGACAAAGGTAAACTTGTGCCTCTCCTTCCTTTACCATCTGCCCGAATTGCAGCTCGTTTGGTGGCTGACCAATACAATGTTCAGCCACTTATCGGAACAGCCGCCACAGAACGGGCAGTCCGGGCTGCAATCGAGCGCGGCCCGCGCATTATCCATCTGGCGACCCACGGGTATTTTGTTCCCGGATCTCCGCTTGCCTCCGGCATTGCCTTAGCTCTGGATAAGACGCTGTCGGACGAAGCGTTGCTGAAACTGCTGAAGGCCGATCAGTGGCAGGGATCGCTCTCAGTTGATGAATTGATGGGCTTGGACATTAAAGCCGACGTTGTGGTGTTAAGCGCATGCGACACCGGACGCGGTAAGTTACAGGGAAGTGAACTGGTTGGTCTGGCTCGGGGTCTGCTTTACGCTGGGGCGAAAGCAGTTGTGGTTAGTTTATGGCCTGTGGATGACATCGCCGCCACGATTTTTATGCAGCTATTACACCATATCAAATTAAGCACCGGCAAACCATTTGCCCAAGTACTATGGCAGGCTGAACATCAACTAAGGCAGATAACCGCTCCAAAGTTACGTAAATTCTGCGCCGTTGCTATCAATAACGCAGGTACGAACCTACTTGAGCGAGCAGAATTCCTCCGCTACCTGAGTGAGGAAATGGCTGCTTATAAGGACTTTTCTCAGGCTGCGGACTATTGTGAACAGGCAGTTGACACCTTCAATACGGCCGGTTACCAACAGCAAGCCGAAGCCTTAAGGTCGAAGCTCAAGACGTTTAAACTTCAAGCTCGGAGTCAGAAAGATTATGACCCTAATCACTTTCTCTTCAATTCCAGCCGACATTGGGCTGCTTTTTCGATCATAGGAGATTGGCAAATATGACAAACAATCTAACCGCCCAAGAATTATTGGAACTGAATCCTGACTCCGCAATAACCAACCCGACTTTAGGTATTGAGTCGAACACACCCTTAAAAGGCCACCTTCTGGAAAAGGTGATAGAACTATTTTACGATGATGATTCGTTAGCTGGCGTACAGGTTTTGAATGACCAAGGCGAGGCCTTAGGAATGATAACCATCGAAGCCTTACTGGATTACCATGCCCGGTCACTTAAAGCTCGTAGTCGCGGCGGCAGCCCCGACCAGATGGAAGGCCGCTGGGTCAGTGAGTTCCCCCTTTTCCACTGTGACGCGCACGAGCCGACCGTCCAGCGGCTGGTCTACTACGCCAGCCCAACCCTACTCCGCTGCCCCACTTGTGGTCAGCAGATGAAACGGGTCAGGTAAATCGGTATGTTTAGCATATTTGTTGGTGAACTCAGAGGGTACTTTGGAAAAGCTTTTGTGCTGGCGGTGTGGCTGCCGGTTATTGTCTTTGCCGGTTTAGGGCTGGTTGTATACCTGTGGGGGGATGGTTCTTTAGAGACGGAATGGCAACACTGGCGGTCACTTCAATTGGATGAAAAGATCGTATTAGCCGTTGTCTTTCTGGCCCCGGTGACCATGATCGCTTTTGTAATCCACTATCTCCAGGTGCCAATTACTCGCCTGTTTGAGGGTTATTGGGAAAAATGGCCGGGTTTACGAGCCGTGGGTCACAAAAAGCGAGCGCAATACCAGACGCAGGTGAATGCCCTTGATGAACGCTCTGCTGAACTCAGTTTGAAGATTCCCGTCCTGAAACAGAAGGGACAGTCAGTCGAGCAGCAAAAAGCGGAACTCAAACGCGTTGTTCAGTATCGTATGGTCAACTTTCCGCCGCCAGATGATGAGCAAGATATACTACCAACCCGGTTGGGCAACATTTACCGGGCTGCCGAACTGTACCCTTATCACCGCTATGGTCTCGACTCGGTCGCCATCTGGCCCCGGCTGCGGCAAGTTTTGCCAGACGACTTCATGGTACGGATGCAAGAGCTAAAAATAGCCGTTGATTTTTTGCTGCTCTTTAGTTTGCTGGCGGTCTTGTTTTCGCTGCTGGCCGTCCCGTATTTGCTCTGGCAAAGAGCCGAACTGTGGATGATCCTGACCTGCGCGGCGGGGCTGCCGCTAGGCTGGCTGACTTATCGCGCCGCGCTGACCCCAGCCCTGGCCTATGCGGAACTGATCAAAGTCGCCTATGATCTTTATCGGCGAACTCTGCTCAAAACACTCGATTTAAACCTTCCAGCTACGCTAGATGAAGAGAGGAAACTCTGGGAAGATCTGTCACAATTCATTATTAGAAAGGTGGTACCGAAGGTTGAGGAACAGTGGCAATATGTTACGAAAGCTGAAGATGCAAAAGGGTAGCCATAGGCAAACCAAACAAATAAAGTGTAGAAACAACAAATTTAATAATTTGTTTAACAAATAAGGAGATATAAAATGTCTGATAAAATTGAGATAAAAGATCCGGGAAATTTGAATAATACCACTATTACATTGCATGGAGACGGATATATAGATTTAGGGGGTCAAGGTAAACACGGCAAAATTATCTTGAGAGATGCTCAAGGACACGAACAGATTCTTTTAGAGGGGGAGTTTGGCAAAGCCGTTTTTAGCGGTGATGTTGGGATTGGAACAACAACCTCGCAGGCCAGTCTAGATGTTGCCGGTAAACTCATCCTCAAAGATGGGGATGGTCATGAAACCATTCTGCTTGATGGGCAGACAGGCGACCTTCATCACAAAGGAGATATTATTGTAAAGGATGCTCAGGGTCAGGAGAGAATTAGATTAACGACTAAGGCAGGTGATGATGGTCAGACCGAAAGTATCACAGTTACGAATGTTGATGGTGAAAAGATAGCGGAAATTGGCCCAAACGGAAATACTCTTCTAAGTGGAAATGTAGGAATTGGCACATCAACCCCACAGGCGAAGCTTGATGTTGTCGGGTTGACAAGAACCCAGAGTTTAGATGTGGTTGAGACCATTCAGAATCCGGAACTAGATGATCTTAAAGATACAATTGACAAGCTCAGCGAAGAATTTGATAAGGCCATTTCAGCACTCAGCAATCTTCAAGTTGGTCAGATTCAGCCTGGAGCAAATGGGGTAGTCCACACGACAGACGGTAACGAATTGCAGGTAGTTATTTCTCTAACCGCGATGAAATCACTTAATAGCAGCCAGGTAGAGGCCCTGCGTAGTCTTGGTATTTATCGTATTGGTGACCTTTTACACTATACGCCGATTCATCATGCTAAATTGATTGTGACTGCGGCCAAAGGTCTGGTTGCGCACGATTTGGATCTGACAAATATTTTAAGTGCCGCGTATCTTGCTACGCCCTTGGATCAGCTTCCTAAAGCAGAGCTTACCGCTTTGGCAGAAATTAATGCATCAATCGCCCAGGTGTTCGCCGATCATTTTGGGGTACGTACACTTGAAAGATTGGCAATATTCCCTCCGTTTGTTGAAGCCCAGAATTATCTTTCGTCCTCAAGCAACAGCTTTAAAGAACCACCGTCCGCACCTGAGGAGTTGATCCCAAAAGTAACCGGTTCAATTGAGTCAACGGCGAACTACAGTAATTTTGTGCGTGAGCATACATTACGTCTCAAGGGGCTTGAGCTTGTTTATGATGCCGACCGTGAGCATTACTTAGACAAGAGAATAGCCTCACTTTTTCCAACCAGAACAGAATTAGTATTGCGTCCCGATGTTAATTCTACAATATCTCAAGTCTTGGCACCGATGCCCGAACTACAACTGGGTTATGTCGCCAAACTGTCACAACGCTGGGTAAATATGGGTACACATTTAGGAGAAATTATCCACAGTCTGGCCCTAGCCCCTGGTGAGTCGCGGAATATCGCCATCATTGATTGGAAGCGATCTCAATTAACTCATCGTGATGAAAATACGCAGGTTTCGGAGCAGTTGAGCAATTACCTGATCCATACTCGCGCCCTTGATGAGGTGACTCGCTCCGTGGCCACAGAACATCAATCTGGGGGGACAGGAATTGCTGCCGGAACCCTGGCCACGTCGGCTGCCACCGTGGTTGGGGCAGCATTGGCTGGTGGTGTTTCGGGGGCAATTCCTGCTGCGGCTATTGGTGCTCTTGTTGGTTCCGTAGAACCCGGACTTGGTACCGCAATTGGTGCCGCGGCGGGGACAGTCATCGGGTTTGGGATAGGTGCAGCCATTACCGGCAGTACCGCTTTAGCGGGGAGTGCCAATGGTCAACTTGGCATTATCGAAACCGACTCCAGCGGTAAACGAGAAATTACAGGTCGAGTCCAGCAGAATATCACCGAAATGACCAGCCAGAAGGCTTCAACCGTACGGTCCTTGTGGTCCAATGTGATTGTAACCGATGAACAAGCCGAAAACGAGAATATCTCAACTCGAAATGTGACTAACTACAACCATAGTCATTCGCTTACCGTCCAATATTATGAAGTGCTACAGCATTATCGGGCCGAAATCTCGTTGCGGGCTGCCGAGCCACTTCTCCTTTTACCTTATCGTCCGTTAGAGTTCACCTTTGATTTGATTACCGATTATTGGAACATTTTGCGCAATGGCATCTCTGATCTTGAGACGCAGGAACGGTTTGATGCTATTGTAAGTTATGATCCGAGTAAAGGATTTAGCAATCCGAGTGATACCTCATACGGGATAGAACAGGTTTTTGTCTACGTAATCAGCAGAACTGCTGGCGGCATAGGATTGGGAAACTCGCACTTCAATTCCGCCACAGTCAGCTTAATTAGTGACGACGCAGAGGTTCAGAAATCCGATACATTAATTCCGAAGTCACCTGGTTTCGATACACGCTATCAAGTTTTTGAGTTTAAAGAATCTCTGCCTACACCACACAAACTTACAGGGGTGCAGATAGAAATACCTGCATTGAATTCGAATACACCTATTCTAATTCGAGTAAAAATACGTCTAAAGAATCAAGCTAGTGGTCGTATTGTAGTGATACAAAAAGCTAAACCAGCCTCCTATACCAGTCAAGGTATCGCCAATTTTGACTTCCATGTAATGTTGAGAGCGCGTCAAGCCATAGGATTTTGTTAAAAAAGTCGATTCCGGATTATACTCTTCCTCCCATTA
>JAAEPA010000402.1 GCA_024222475.1 Gammaproteobacteria bacterium
CAGCTCCGACCAAATAGCTTGCTAATATACCATTTTGGGGGATATGCAAAAATACCCAATTGGGAACAAGCTTTACGCCAGGTGACGCTCCTATCCAAAGTTGAACGAATGGCATTATTTATTGATGAGATCACTTACCTGATTGATATCAACCCGGATATTGTCGGCACATTGCAAAAAACTTGGGATCATCGGCTCAAGAACTCGAATATCTTATTGGCCCTCTCTGGTTCACAGATGGGTGTCCTGGAGAAAAATTTACTCAATTACCGGGCGCCCCTCTATGGACGAGCAACCTCAACCGTAAAGCTGCAACCTTTACCCTTTGGCGTCACCTCCCGCTACTTCCCCAATTACACGTCCGTTGAACGAATGGCCGTGTATACGATTTGGGGGGGGATACCTGCTTATTGGGAGCGTATCGATCCGAATAAGTCGGTTATGGAAAATTTGCTTGAGCAATTGCGTCCTTCGAATGCTTGGATGTTGGATGAACCCCGTCTCCTGTTGCAAGAGTTTTTAACTGATATGTACAACTATGTGGGGATTATTCGGGCGATGGCTTATGGCGCGCGAACACTCAAGGAGATTGGGGATCGCAACGGCTTATCCAGCACCCATATGAGTAGTTATCTCAGCGTACTCAGAGATACTGACTTTGTGGAGCGAATTGTGCCCGTGACACAGCTTCATTCGTCGAGAACGGCCGAAACGGCCGTCAGTGACAGTGCGCGTGGAATGTCAACCAGGCGAGGAAGCGCAAGTAGACTTTGGCTATGCCGGGTACATGCTGGACGAGACGAAGGGAAAGAGGCGCAGAAGCTGG
>JAAEPA010000403.1 GCA_024222475.1 Gammaproteobacteria bacterium
CTCGCCAGTATCGAACAGGTCATGTCCGGAGACATCTCGCAGGTCAGTATGAGCCAGCAGCGGCTGGAGTGGTTCGCTGTCCGGGGTATCGTTGAGGTCGCCAAGCACGACGACGTTCTCGTAGCCGGCAGCTCGCAAACGTTCGTAGATGACTCGTGTAAAAATCGCCTGAGCTTTCCTTTTATTAATGGAGCGCCGATCGTTCCCTCCAAACTTGCTCTTGAAGTGGTTGGGGAGCATCCAAATCACTTCACCTGCAGGTGTGGTGACAGCATACTCAGGGCAGTCCCGACTAAATATCGGGCTTTCAGCAGGCAGGCCCTCGGGGAGGATATCATCCCCAAGTTCATCGTCATCAACATCTCCGGGCACATCGTGGACATGGCTTCGCATCATGCCGATTTCAAAACCCTCTTTGGTCATTAGTCCCACATCAATGCCACGATCATCATTCCCATCGATCAACATAATCTCAGTGTATGGTCCTATGGCCTCATCAACCTCATCCTTGACTTTATTAAAGACGAATTC
>JAAEPA010000404.1 GCA_024222475.1 Gammaproteobacteria bacterium
CCCTGTAAAGTCCGATAATCTGACTTGGAAATCTTGAGGGCTTGGGCCTCGGCGATACAGGCATCGCCGATTTTTTGTGTATTTTGATAGGATTCGTAGATCACGCAGCTGATACCGTTGACGTTTTCTGATCGATGAGTTCTTTTAGTGGAAAATTTAGGTGGGGGTTTGTTGGCGGTGGACTGATCTATCCCCATCTTTGCCATTTGTTCTTTCACCTGGCGGCGCTGATGCTGCGGCATGTCTTTCAACTGCGCCTGCATCTGGGCCATCATCTGTTTTTGCATGGCCTGCATGCGCTTTGCCTGTTCCTTGATGGTGATATCGTTCATGACGACATAGGTTTTTTGCTGATCGTCGATTATGGTGAGTGTCTTACTGCGGTTATCGTAGAGGGATATGTTCTTCCCCTGTGGAGTGTTTGATTCCGTACGTATCATGGCTCCACTGACCATGACCGTGTTGGGTTTGCCACCCTCGTCTGTAGTGTATTTTAGCGTGATATCCGCGAAGCAGGGCGTCATGTTCAGAGCCGCTATGATCGCACCGGGAACAATTATCAGTCTGGTCAGCATATACGCTCCAAGGTCTCGGCGAGAATACTCTTGTGTTCTTCGGCGGGGAGTCTGGGTCCGAATCTGGAGACCACGCGTGCAGAGGCCAGACTGGCGATCTTGCCGGCCGTCTCGTAAGTATACCCATGGGTGATGCCATAAAGAAATGCCCCTGCAAACATATCGCCTGCGCCATTTGAGTCAATGGCCTTGACTGGGTGAGGTGGGATCTCTATCCGTTGGTGGCCGTCATAAACCACAGCACCTTTGGCCCCCAGGGTGACGGCATACGACTTTGCAATATCTGTGAGTTTGTCCAGAGCGGTATCTAGATCTTCGGTCTGGGCCCAGCCTAGGGCCTCGGCCTCGTTGCAAAACAGCAGGTCTACACCGTCTCCCACCATCTCGTTCATGCCGTCACGGAAGTAGGTGATCATCGAGGGGTCGGAGAAGGTCAAGGCGGTTTTTACACCGTGGGTCTGCGCTAGGTTTTTAGCCTCGATCGCCGTCTCTCTGGAGGTGGGAGAACTTACTAGATAGCCTTCGAGATAGACGTATTGGGAATCGCGGATGGCCTCTGTATCGAGTTCTTCCACCGAGAGCGAATCGGTGATGCCGAGAAAGGTATTCATGGTGCGTTCGGCATCGGGGGTGATCATCACCAGGCAATGACCGGTAATACCCTCGTAGCACAGGCCATTGATGCTGGAATCCACGCCGGCGGCCCGCAGATCAGCGACATAGAAATCACCGGCCTCGTCATTGGCGACCCGGCAGGAGTAATAGGATCGACCGCCGAAGTAATTTACCGCGATGATGGTATTGGCCGCCGATCCACCGCTGGTCCATTTTCCGTTTCGGTGATCCAGGCCAGCCAGCAGCTCGATCTGGCGTTTTTCATCTACAAGGGTCATGTGGCCCTTGCCGATCCCCATGCGGCGAAGAAATTCGTCGTCGACCGTCACCTCCATGTCTACCAGGGCATTACCCACTCCGTATACGTGATATTTTTTCATTCAATACTCCCCTGTGGGGCTAGATCATCAATAGTTTGC
>JAAEPA010000405.1 GCA_024222475.1 Gammaproteobacteria bacterium
ATCGACGATTCGCAGTTGGGACCGCGTCAGAAGGGAGGTACTATCGATTTCGTCCATCTGCATCCCAACCCCGTGGTCAGGGCGAGCCGGCAGATCAGGGGTGAGCAGGGCCTGCTCTGGGGCCGCGCCTTGAAAGACAAGCTCAAGGCCCATTTTCTAGAGGGGCCTTATCTAAAAATCGAGGCGTTCTGCGATTGGTTGCCTGTCCCGGATTGTCATGTCACCCTGGATCCGCAGGTGAAGGACAAATGGGGATTGCCCGTGGCCCGGGTACGGGTAGGGTTGCATGTGAGAAACCTCCAGGTGGGTTGGTACCTCGCCCAGCAGGGGGCCGAGGTGCTCAGACAAATGGGCGCTGAAAACGTCGTTGCGTTCGCGGCGGGCTCTCCTCCGACCAATCTGGTAGCGGGGACCTGCCGCTTTGGTACCGATCCAAATACCTCGGTCTTGGATGCGGATTGTCGTGCCCATGAGGTTGAGAATCTCTATGTCACCGACGCTAGCTTTATGCCAACCGGAGGCAGCGTACCTTATACCTGGACGATCTACGCCAATGCCTTTCGGGTGGCCAAGCATATCGCTCGGCAACTAGGTTCCTAGCTTGGCTTCTAGCCCGGATAATTCATAAATTGCGCGTGCCCTCGCTGGTCTGTTGATTCCACAAGAAATTTTCCTCAGTTGCCCGTAATCAAGGATACGCGACACCTTCGGAAAACCCCTTGTGAAAACAACATCCTGCGCGATCATCACGTGAATTCATGAAATATCCGGGCTAGCTTTGACCGGTCAAACACTGCTCCACCCCCGGTTTCCCATACCAATATCCGTCACATGCTCCTATTGGCATGCACGGTTTCAGTACCGTTTGATTGATTTCCGGCGATTGGCCGTCATTTAGACAACCATGAAACAACTCGATGACCTTGCGCATGTGTCTGGACTGCGGACTGATACGCAGCACGTCCACCCCCAACTGCAAGAGTTCGTCGAGTTGGCCGAGTAGACTGAAACTGCGAGCAGATTGGGTTTGAATGCCGTTGAGGACTAGGAAGGGTTCGTTTTCATGCGTGGAAAGCAGCAGTCCATCCGGGTAGTCCAGACAACGAAATTGACAGTCGTCTTTAGGCAGATTGTGGGCGCGTGCCGTGAAACATCTCGCCGAATAGGCTAGGGGCATCCGCCCGTAGGCGAATACCTCGGTCTCTACACCCTGCGGTCTATCGGACTGCAGGTCTGCGAGGGTCTCTCGGGATAATTCAAGGGGCATGACCCAGCGTTTCATACCCAGACCGGAGAGATAACTCAAGCTACGCGAATTATAGATGTTGATTGACGGGCCGGCGATGAAAGGCGTTTTCCCGGCCAGCAATTGAATCGCCGCCATATCGTTGGCCTCCACCATGAAGCGCCCATTGCCGCATAACCGTTTGAGAGCGCCACGTTCAGAGCCCGCTTCGAGCAGGGCCAGACTGGAGAGCACCACCTGTTTCCCTGCCTGTTCGAGCTGATGGGCCAGATCCAGCCAGTCCTCAGCGGATAGGTTTCGCCGCTTGGAACACACGGTCTCGCCCAAATAGACAATGTCCACTGCTGTCTGCGCGATATCTCGATAGAATTCGAGTAGGACATCACGGGGCCAGTAATAGAGCACTGGTCCCAATGAGAGTTTGGGTTTAGTCATTGCCATGGCCTATGATAGGCCCCCAGGGTAGTTTGTGCCCCTTCCGAGAGCCTTGCCAATGTCTTTTGCCAATCCGGCAGGGTTCTGTAGCGGTCCGGATCGCGTTGACAGGCATCCATGGCCGCGCGCCAGACCCGCGTGACCTGGGTCACATAGGCCGGACTTCGTTGGCGGCCCTCGATCTTGATCGCCTCCACTCCAATGTCTTTGAGTCTGGGAAGTATGTCCAGGGTGTTCAGACTGGTGGGTTCTTCGATGGCGTAATAGACATGTTTTCCCACCTTGAATCGGCCCTTGCACAGGGTAGGGTAACCGGGATTTTCACCGGGCGCATGCTTGTTGATCAAGATTCCGTTGAGACGCAATTCCAAACCGGAAGGTGTTTCTGACCAGCGTACGGCAGTGGCGGGGGAGCAGGCACCGAAATTGTTGGGTGACTGGCCGGTGGCATAAGAGGACAGGATACAGCGACCCTCCGCCATGACACAAAGGCTGCCAAAACCGAAAACCTCAATGGGAATTGGGCTGTGCTCGATCACCTGGCAGACTTGATTGAGCGACAGTACCCGTGGCAGAACGGCGCGCCGGATGCCGAACTGTTCGTGATAGAAACGAATCGCCTCGGGACTGGTTGCAGAAGCCTGTACCGAGAGGTGCAGACGCAGATTCGGCCAGTGCTTCGAGGCATAATCCATGACCCCGATATCGGCAAGAATCAAAGCATCCACCCCCAGCTCTGCGGCGTGATCCACGGCGGCCTCCCAGCGTGACCACCCTGCGGGCTGGGGATAACTGTTGATCGCCACGAAAACCTTCCTGGCTCTGGTATGGGCATAACGAATGCCTTCTGCCGCATTTTTGTCATTAAAGTTCAACCCGGCAAAATGACGCGCATTGGTGTCGTCGCGAAAACCGATATATACTGCGTCGGCCCCGTTGTCGACAGCGGCCTTCAGCGAGGGCAGATTGCCTGCGGGACAGACCAGTTCCATGGGTTGTTCGCTCATGTCTTGAGGATCGGAAAACGATTCTACGATGTTCGCAGGTTTAAACCTGATTCAGGGGTTTTTGCAGACATCACTCGGTGCTCCAAGATCTCGGGGAGGCAGGCACGCTGTTTGGTGCGCTCCGAGTGCAGCGCCTCGGTGATGCTGTTGATCACCAGCCATTTCTTGCTGCACCAGGTGGGTGCCAGCAGGATGCTTGGTGAGGCCGTGCCGGTGACCCGGTGAAAGACCACTTCGGGCGGTGTCCGGCGAATGAGTTCGACGGCGATTGAGACATACTCCGCAAGTGCCAAGGCCTGATAGTGTCCACGTCGCCATTCATTGGCCAGTTGAGTCCCCTTGACCACGTGCAAGGGATGGATCTTCAGGCCATCCACACCCAGATCCAGCACCCGCTCCAGGGTGATGCGGCAGTGCCGTGCAGATTCGCCGGGCAGGCCGACGATGAGGTGGGTGCACACCGCAAGCCCACGGGACCGGGCCGCCTTTAAGGTACTGCAATATTCGGCAAAGCCATGACCGCGATTGACCCGTTGCAATGTTTCGTCAAAGGAGGATTGCAATCCGAGTTCCAGCCAAACCTCATGGCCCTTTGCCCGATAGCTGCTCAGAAGATCCAGTACGGAGTCCGCAACGCAGTCCGGTCGTGTTCCCACCGAGAGCCCGATGACGTCTGTTTCGGCCAGGGCCTGATCGTAAAGCCGCTGGAGTTCGTCTACTCCGGCATAGGTGTTGGTATAGGCCTGGAAATAGGCGATATATTTTCGCGCCCCAGTGCGTTTTCGAATCACCCGCCGACCGGCGGCAATCTGATCGCTTAATGGGACAGGTTTACGGCCGTTGGGACTGAACGATACGTTATTGCAGAAGGTACAGCCCCCACGCCCCTTGCTGCCATCACGGTTGGGACAGGTGAAGCTGGCGTCGATGGCGATCTTGTGCACCCGCTCACCATAGCGCTGCAGCATCGCTTGTCCAAAGGTATTAACATGCTTGGCGAGTGTCATGGTCGATCGCAGTTTAAATAGTTTGTATCCATCATCGATGCTGACGAGTAAGTGTAGTTCGCCGTAAGGCTGTGTATTTGATCTAAGTCAAGTCGATCGCCCTGCCATGGTGATAGATTCACAACCGGTAACGGTGGCACTCATCCATCCGCAATGGGTATACTTAACCAACATTACTTCCCAACCGACGCTTTGAGATGCCGATAAGTCCGCGCAAGACCCTGCCCGTATTGCCTCGACCCCTGGCTCTGCCGTTATCTATGGTCCCTGAACACGTTCATTCATCGTTGATTGCAAGGGCGCTGAGTATTCTCTTTGCAAACCAGATCAAGGCCGGTGAACTTGAGTTTCTCAGTGATCGGATGGTTTGCATTCAAGTGCTGGATGCAGGAATTGGGTTTCGCTTGTCATATCGGCGTCGTCGGCTGGTGGCGGGTGATCGGGACGCAAAGCCTGATTTGAGCATTCGAGGCACGGTTTATGACTTTCTTACCCTGATCAGTCGCCGTGAGGATGCGGATACCCTGTTTTTTCAAAGGCGCCTGAAAATGGAAGGGGATACCGAGTTAGGTCTCTATGTAAAAAATTTCCTGGATGGTGCAGACATCGAGTCTATCAGGTTTTATGCTTCGGGCGACTTTATGGTTCAACGGAGCGTGCTGCTTTTTGAGCGTTTGTTTGGGGGTTAATCAGCATCGGTAGCCTAAATATCAATGTCAAACCGAATCCCGATTCCTTCATGGCAAGTCCATTCGAGTACGAATTAAAGAGTAAAGTAGAATTATTAGCCCCTTTTTTAGAGTATACTTTGTAGTCGAAATAATAAAAACTTCATTCGCATTAATACACCAACGGGAGATATGAGATGGCCGAGGACCCCATCCGCAAGGTCTATCTTGATGAGGCTGAAGATTTTTCCAGAACCCACGCCATAGGCCGGCGGGTCGTTACTCCCGTGCGCTATTCCACTGACCCGCGTGATATCGGCTGGGTCAAGGAAAACGTCCCCTGCCAGACGGCCTGTCCAGCACAGACTAATATCCCTGCTTATATCCGTATGATCAGCGAGCAGCGCTATGGCCGCTCATACGAGCTCAACCGTATCGCCAATGTACTCCCGGGCGTGTTGGGGCGAATCTGTTCGCGTCCCTGCGAGGATGTCTGCCGTCATGGTTGGCCGGGTAATGGCGACCCGGTGGGCATTTGTCATATCAAGCGGGTCGCCGCTGATCTAAAACCCATGGATCACCGCATCGTTGAAAGTCTGTTTACCCCCACGGGGAAACGCATCGCGGTGGTTGGTGCGGGGCCGGCGGGCATCGCAGCGGCCTATGACCTGACGACGCTGGGGCATGACGTCACCCTATATGAGCGGGAAAATAAACCCGGTGGCATGCTCGCCTATGGCATCCCGGAATTTCGTTTGCCCAGAGAGGTTCTGGATGAGGAGCTGCGCAACGCGGTGCGTCTCGGTGTCGATCTGAAGACCGGGATCGCCGTCGGCAGTGGCGAGGGGCAGGTCAGGCTTGGCCATTTACTCGATGACTACGATGCCGTGCTGCTCGCCACCGGTTGCATGGCAGCCACAGCTTTGCCGCTCAACGATGATCAAGACGGCACTGACCCAGTCCTCGACATCCCCAACGTCGAGTATGGGCTGGATTTCCTGATAGAGATGCACCGCGGTGTACCTAAGACCGTGGGTAAGCGAGTTTTCGTGGTGGGGGCTGGCTTTACCGCCTTGGATTGTGCCCGGGTTGCGCGCCGATTGGGTGCCGAGCAGGTGACCATCCATATCCGTACCTCCGAGGAATACATCCCGGTCCCAAAAGAGGAGATCTACGAGGCCCGGCGCGAGGGTGTAAAGATCTTTGGCCTGCGTACCCCCGTGGATTTGGTTACCGGTCCCCAGGGCGAGTTGCGTGCCGTGCGTTTCATCCAAAATCGTCTGGGTGGCTGGCGCAAGGGGGGGCGTCGCCAGGCCATCCCGATCGAGGGGTCAGAGTTTGAGGAGCCCTGTGACACCCTGTTGATCGCCATTGGTCAGAAGACCGTCAACGACTATCTGGACAGGCCTGTGGATCTGGACCGCTGGGGGAGTGTGCGCATTGGTGATAATGGCATGACGTCGGTGGATGGACTTTTTGCGGCCGGTGACTATGTGAGCGGACCTACTACCGTGATAGGGGCTATTGGCCATGGTCGGCGGGTGGCGTTGGATATGGATGGCTGGTTGATGGGCGCGGTGCGCCGCAAACAGGTCGTCAGGATAGAGCTGGTGGATGAACCCTTGCGTGAGCGCGCCTTCGACTTCATACCGCGCCAGGAGATGCCCACGACACCGGTCGATGAGCGCAGCTGCGGCTTAAAATTAGAGGTGGAAAAAGGTCTGGACATGGAGCATGCCATGGAGGAGGCCAAGCGTTGTTATCTTTGTAATTTACGCTATCAGATCGATGTCGATAATTGTATCTACTGCCGCGCCTGTATCGAGGTGGCCCCACGTAACTGTATCAAATTGGTTCATGGGGTTGAGATAAATGAGAATGGCAGTTATGGCAAATTACAAGAGACTCAGAGGTGGGACGAAGTAGGTGCCATCTGGGTCGATAACAACGAGTGTATCCGTTGTGGAGCCTGTTATAAGGTCTGCCCCACGAACTGTATTTCTATTACTCGAAACGAAATGTTCTACCAAGATGTCGGTGGAGGTCGATGAGGTGAGCGACGCTACACATTATGTCATCATCGGTAATGGTGCCGCCGGCAACGAGGCGGCATGGCATCTGCGACACCGCGATCCGGACAGTCGTATCACCTTGATTACGGCGGGCAGACTACTGTTTCTCAATCGGTATGAATTTCCGAGGGTATTGGACGGTATCGATGACTGGCGCGAATTTCTAGTCTATCCCCCAGCTTATTATGACGAGCAGCGCATCATCGTCCGTCGTCTTAGCTGGGTCGAGCGGGTCGATCCCCGGCATCGTGTGATTGAGCTACGTCACAAGGAACAGGTCAGCTATGACAAGCTCCTCGTGGCCAGTGGTGGCGGTGGTTACCTGCCGGAGTATTTGCGGGAATACCGTCATCTGTTACATGATTTCAATACCATTAAGAATGCGAAGCAGATCCGTGAGGCGCTGCCTACCAGCGGTGGTAAGGTGGTGATGCTCGGCGGTGATGTCAAGGGGCTGGATCTGGCACGTACCCTTGTCAAGGCGGGACATGAGGTGATCGTGGCAGCGAGCGAGCATCTCTTTTGGCCCCATGAGATCTCCGCGGAGGAAGCCCCACGTTATGTGGAAGCACTGGAGTACATGGGTATGCAGGTCATGCATGATCGTAAAGTCGCGCGCATCGAGGCGGGCTCTAAGGGCTTGCACGCAAGGCGCTTAGTCTTCGATGATGATGGTGGTGAGCTTCACGCTGACGTGGTGATGGCCTTTTACGGGCTGATGCCGGCCTTGAAATTCATACTCGGTTCCGGGGTCGATATCGCGCGTGGTCTGCTCGTAAATCCACAGTTGCGCACCGTTGATGAGCGCATCTGGGCCGCGGGTGATGTCTGCCAGATTTGGTCGCCGGAAGAAAACCACTATCGTTTCTACTATGGCTGGAAGAACGTAAAAATGATGGGTCGAATCGCCGCAATCAATATGACCGGTGGTGACGAGGCCGTCAGCACCTTCAAAGAGGATAAACTGTTAATCAATGATCAGGGTGAGATCGATTCAACATTGTGGGAATATCATTAGGAGGGACCATGAATCGCAACCAACGATCCACCACTGATATCCAGATTGCCATCTGCGGTTCGGCCGGAGACGGTACCATCGCCACTGGCGACATCCTCAAACGGGCGATGGCTAAGCTCGGTTTCAAGGTCATTGCATTTGATCTCTATCCACCAGAGATTCGTGGTTTTGGTAAGTGTATAGCGCGCGCGCGCATCACTTCGGAGCAGGTCTATGCCCTGAAGCATCAATCGGATGTCTTGATGTCACTCAATGATCATCACGCTATTCCTCATGTTGGGGAGGTGTGCGAATATGGGGCGGTAATGTATGACGATACACCTATCGCCTCTGTAGCCGAGGGCGCCCATATCTCTGCCCATTTAGCACCTACGCATCTGCCTTACGGGGTCGCCTTTCGAGAGATCTCGGAGCGTACAACGAGTGGTGCCAAGTCGCGTAATATGGTGGCAGTGGGCTATCTTGCCGGGGTATACAGCATGCCACGCGAGGTTTTCTACGACACCATACGCGCCAAGTTCAAGGCTAAGCCCGAGGCCATAACGCAGGCGAACATCACTGCCTTTGATGCTGGTTTTGAAGCAGGGGCCGCTACCTTTCAACTGGACTTCAATTTCCTGGGTACCCCGCCGAAAAGGGATAAGGCCGCTGATTTGATCATGATGAGCGGCAACAATGCCATCGTGCGGGGGGGGCTGGACGCCGATATCGAGACCTTCTTCGGCTACCCCATCACCCCAGCCACGTCAATCATGGAAATACTGGCGACCGAGATGCCCAAGCGCGGTGGACGTCTGGTGCAGACAGAGGATGAAATCTCAGCTGTCGCTGCCACCATCGGCGCTGGTTATGCGGGGGTGCGATCGGCAACGGCCACCTCGGGCCCCGGTCTCGCATTGATGACCGAGATGCTGGGGCTGGCCGCGATAGCAGAGGTCCCCATCGTGATTTTTGTCTCCCAAAGGGGCGGACCGAGCACGGGTATGCCAACCAAGACCGAGCAATCGGATCTGCATCTGGCGGTATTTGGCGCTGCCGGGGATGGTCAACGCATCGTGTTGGCACCCACTAATGTGGAAGGATGCTATGTCTGTGCTGGTAAGGCCTTCGAGATGGCTGAGCAATACCAAACCCCGGTCATTGTGTTGCTTGACCTTTATCTTTCCAACCGTTATGAGGCGGTGATTCTGCCCAATACAATCCCCTTCGATCAAGACTGCAACAAAGGCATCGCCAAGCTCAGGATGGGGGCACCCTACCGGCGTTATGAGCTTACCGACGACTGGGTGAGCCCGCGAGCCATACCCGGTGACGGGGGTTTTCAGCATGTTATCACGGGTCTGGAACACAACGAGTTCGGTCGGCCCAGTGATCAGTCCCTGATGCACGGTCTGATGAGCAAGAAGCGCCATGAGAAGCTCAAGGCTGCTCTGCATCATCCCGACATCACCATTGCCAAGCGGTTTGGTGACGAGGGCGCCGTGGATATTGGACTGCTGGGTTGGGGTTCCAGCTTCGGTGAGATCCTGGAGGCGATGTTCGAGGCTCGTGAGGAGGGAATTCGCTGCTCCGCCATGAAAGTCGTGATGCTGTCACCCTTCCCGGTTGAGCAGGTATCCGCCTATATGGACGATTGCAAAGTGATCCTGATCCCTGAGTTAAACTATGAAGGTCAATTCGCCAACCTGGTCAGCAGCGTGTTGGGCCGTTCCGTGAAACGGCTTAATCGTGTTTATGGAACACCCATGCGGGTTGATGAAATTGTTAAGGAAATCAGGTTGCTCAACAGTGGTAGATCACCTCCAACAACCGAGGCTATGGTCATCCAGAGGGGTGCATTATGACGGATATCACCAAACCGGTATATCTGGAAGAAAAGCTCGAAGAGATCAACAGCAGTGGCCGGTTAGATTATCGCTCCAAGGCCTTGCCTACCTGGTGTCCGGGCTGTGGTTATTATGCCATCGTCGAGGCGATGACCGCGGCATTTAACCTTCTTGGAATCGTCTCTAAGGATACGGTTGTGGTTTCAGGTATCGGTTGTGCTTCAAGGTTTCCATTCTTTGTCAACACCTATGGTTTTCATACCTTGCATGGCAGGTTGCTGCCGGTGGCCATGGGGGTCAAGGTGGCTAACAAGGAACTCACCGTGATCGCGGTCGGTGGTGATGGGGATGGTTTCGCTATTGGTGGGGCGCATATCCCCCATGCCGCACGGCGCAATGTAGACATCACCTATGTGTTGTTCGACAACGGCATTTATGGATTGACCAAGGGTCAAACGTCACCGACCTCGGTGCTGGGTTTTAAGACCGGTACCTCTCCCTATGAGAATCAGGATAGACCGCTTAATCCGCTGATGATGCTGCTTTCCTATGGCGCGAGTTGGGTGGGGCAGGCCTATGCCGGGCGGCCGCAGCATCTGGCCGAGATGCTGGAGCAGGCCATGGCCCACCGTGGTTTTTCTTACTTGCACGTGCTGTCCCCTTGTGTCACCTTCGACAAGACCAGCATGACCTACCAGAATCTGAGTATGATGGTGCGTGACTTGCCCGAGACCCACGACAGCAGCAATCTGATGCGAGCCATGTCTGAGGCCAGACACCCGCAGACACCGGCCTTAGGCGTGTTTTACCAGGAGATACGCCCGACCCTAGGTGACGGGCTGGACAAAACCATCGAGCGAGCTCGATCTGCTGCTCAGTAAGGAATGCTAACGAAGTTAAGCTACTCTCGGCCTTGCGGGGGTAGCTTAACTCAAACACCCAATCGCTGGCCAAGAACACTGAATCTAGGCCTTATTTACACTTATCTCCACCAAGAGTCGAAACGACGCCATTCATAACGCTCATGCGCTCCGCCTGGATGCCGGTCGCAATGGCTTTGGCCTTAGCACTGTCGCCGGCATAGACGGCTGGAACAATCTCGGTTTCACGGGTGTTTTTAAAGGCGGCCCATGTCTCTTGGAAGGTAGTAAGTTGAGCGTCGTCGCCCTTATTTGCATCGCCGAGCATGGCCTTGATTGCCGCCTCGAGTTCTGTTGTTGCCGCATCGACCTTGGTTTTTAAGGATTTTTGTTCTGCCTTATCTGTTGAACCCACCATCGACACTAGATGTGAACGCGCATCTTTGAGAGCCGATTTGGCATCGCAGATCGTTGCTGAATGGGCCAGCTGCATCGTAAATAGAGAAGCCGCTGCCATACTAGTGATTAATACCTTTTTCATATGTCCTCCTTAAGGATGCGATCTTTACAAATAATAGTAAAAAGAACAGAATTGCTAATGTTTCTAGTTAGCGATAGGAAACTCTCCCCCCCAAAGACCTATAAAGAATCGCCTATTTATCCCCCTTGATATAAGCAATGCTACCGACACACTTCC
>JAAEPA010000406.1 GCA_024222475.1 Gammaproteobacteria bacterium
CGATCATTCGGCGCCAGTTAGGAAAGTTATTTCATTCGCATTCCTAATATTCTGCTCAGGTCAATCGACCATGGCAATGTTTATATTTTTTACCGGAACCACATGGACAGGGCTCGTTGCGACCGATTTTTCGTTCTGAACGCCTGAACGGTTGCTCTTTCTTGGTCTCGCTCTGTTCCTGTGATCCGCTCAGGGCACTGTGCGCCTCTTCATGTTGAAACTGCATCTCTTTGGGCTGCTGAGTCTGCTCCTCCATCTCCTGCAGTTGATCCTCAGATCGCACCTGGACCTTGGCCAGAATGGTCACGACATCATGTTTGATGCTGTCAAGCATCTGCTCAAACATCTCGAAGGCCTCGCGTTTGTACTCCTGTTTTGGATTCTTCTGCGCATACCCTCTCAACCCAATGCCCTGGCGTAAATAATCCATGGCGGCCAGATGTTCTTTCCAATGATTATCCAGAATCTGCAACATGATGTCTTTTTCAAAGCGGCGCATCATTTCACTGCCGATCAGCTGCTCCTTTTGTTCATATACCTTATTGATCTGATCCTGTATACGATCACGTAACGATTCCTCATGCAGTGATTCGTCCTCTTCGAGCCAACCCTTGATATCCAGACGCTGGCCGAACTCATGCTCGATTGCACCAATAACTCCCTCGATATCCCACTGTTCCTCAAGACTACCTGGAGGCAGATAAACGTTGATCACACCATTGACCACGTCTACGCGTATAGCTTGGATGCTGTCGGAAATATCATCGACCTCCATCAATTCATTACGTTGCTGATAGACCACCTTTCGCTGATCGTTAGCAACATCATCATATTCCAATAAATGCTTACGGATGTCGAAGTTATGGGCCTCAACCTTACGCTGTGCATTTGCGATGGCCTTAGTTACCCAGGGGTGTTCTATCGATTCTCCTTCCTCCATACCCAGTTTTTGCATCAACCCCTTTACCCTTTCCGAGGCGAAGATACGCATGAGATTGTCCTCCAGCGACAAATAGAAGCGACTGGATCCGGGATCGCCCTGGCGCCCCGATCGACCGCGCAACTGATTATCGACCCGACGAGACTCGTGGCGCTCGGTGCCGATGATATGTAATCCTCCGGCGGCAACCACGGCCTCGTGGCGCTCCTGCCAGGATGCCTTGATCCCTTGTATCTTCTGCTCGTCCGCATCATCCGCCAATAAGGCCAATTCGGTATCAAGCCCCCCCCCCAAAACGATGTCGGTACCACGGCCTGCCATATTGGTAGCGATCGTCACGGTACCGGATTGCCCTGCTTGGGTGATGATATGGGATTCCTTCTCATGCTGCTTTGCATTCAAGACCTGGTGCTTGATTTTATTTTTTCTGAGCAATTTGGCAAGATACTCGGAGGTTTCTATGGAGGCCGTACCCACCAGCACCGGCTGCCCCCGGTCTATGCACTCTTTAATATTATCGATAATTGCATTGAACTTCTCACGCATACTAAGGTAGACCAGATCACCCATGTCGTCACGGACCATGCTCATATGGGTAGGTATCACCACCACCTCTAGACCATAGATCTGCTGAAACTCAAAGGCCTCGGTATCGGCCGTACCGGTCATGCCCGAGAGCTTGTCGTATAATCTGAAGTAATTCTGAAAGGTGATCGAGGCCAGGGTCTGATTCTCCTGCTGTATCGATACACCCTCCTTGGCCTCTATCGCCTGATGCAAACCTTCGGACCAGCGCCGACCCGGCATGGTCCTGCCGGTAAACTCATCAACAATGACGATCTCCCGGTCGCGGATGATGTAATCGACATCCTTATGAAACAACACATGGGCCCGTAACGCGGCATTAAAATGATGCATCAATCCTATATTGGCAGCATCATAGAGACTATCACCCGATTGCAATAGTCCCGTTTCAAGCAGTAAATCTTCAACCTTCTGATGCCCTTGCTCGGTGAGATGGGCCTGCTTCGCCTTTTCATCCACACTGAAATCACCGGGACCTTCCTCCTCCTGTTGGCGATCCAAACTGGGTATGAGTTTATCGATGACGGTATAAAGATCGGAACTCTCATTAGTGGGGCCGGAGATGATCAGAGGCGTACGCGCCTCATCGATGAGAATAGAATCCACCTCATCCACCACGGCAAAATGACATCCACGCTGCACCCGCCCTTCTACGCTGAACGCCATGTTGTCACGCAGATAGTCAAACCCGAATTCGTTGTTGGTCCCATAGGTGATATCAGCGGCATAGGCAGCTTGTTTTTCTGAATGATCCATGCCGGATATAATTACGCCTACGGTCATGCCCAGAAAGCTATAGATCTTGCCCATCCAAGCGGCATCGCGTTGAGCAAGATAGTCATTGACCGTTACGATGTGTACACCCTTCGCTGTCAGGGCATTTAAATACACGGCCAGAGTGGCCACCAGCGTCTTACCCTCACCGGTACGCATCTCCGCGATCTTGCCATCGTTCAATACCATGCCACCAATAAGCTGAACATCAAAATGGCGCATCCCCAAGACCCTTTGACTGGCCTCTCTCACGGTAGCAAAGACCTCAGGCAAGAGGTCTGCCAAGGTTTGGCCCTGCTCCAACCGATTACGATACTCATTTGTTTTAGTTTTCAGCGCCTCATCCGTGAGCCCCTGCATCTGTTGTTCAAGGACATTTATGCGCCTTACCGTCTTACGATAGGCCTTGAGCAAGCGTTCGTTACGACTGCCAAAGATTTTTCTAACTACTGCACTGACCATTGTAGACATTTGATTCTATCGAGTTTACGAACCACCAATAATAACGCATTCAGGGGTCGATCAAAATGCGAGCTTTATACCCATGACGAATGAGTCGTAAAACAAATTTGAGACCAAGCGAAGAAGTGGCGTCAGGATGCGCCGCTAACGGACCTAAGGATGGAGAAGTAGCGCAAGGAGCTGCCGTTAACAGACCTAGAGATGGGATTCTTACCCTGGCATCCAGAGCGGTATAGATCACTTTACAGATCAATACCTTATACCCTTTCAGCACAGATACTGGCAGGATTTAGGCATCAGCGTTCAGGTAAACCACCAAATCTCGCCGCCCTAACTCAGCCGCTAAAGAATACTATTTCGAAGCCCTGATGAATTTGTAGGGATTGATCTTCTTGCCTTTTCTTATGACCTCTAAATGAACGTGGGGTCCCGTGGAGCGCCCAGTGCTACCCATTTTTGCGATAACCTGCCCTTTTTTAACAATACTGCCGATCTCAACCTCTACCACCTTATTATGCCCATAGCGGGTAACAAGCCGATTTCCGTGATCGATTTCCACGAGATTGCCATATCCAGAGCGCTTACCGGCCCAAGTCACGACTCCTCCGGCAACCGCGATGACATCAGATCCCGCCTTGCCGGCAAAATCCACTCCTTTATGAAACTCGGAGTCGCCACTAAACGGATTTTTGCGTTTCCCATAGTTTGAAGAGATCCATCCCTTCTTAATCGGCCACCCAGCCGGAAAGACCTCTTCTTCCAGATTCTGCGACATGATGAGGCGGTCTAAAACACGCAATTGAGATTCACGCTGTTCCAGTTCTGCCGCCAGCCCCTCCAAGACACTGCTGTAATCCTGTGGATTACCGAAGGCTCGGGCACCCGTTTGATTCGGTCCCCCTACGCCGGGAACCGAGTTGAAGTCAAACTCATCCTCATCCAAGCCAGCTATTTTGACCAATCTTGAACCCAGTGCATCCAAGCGATTGATGTGCGCCTGGAATATACCAAGACGCAGCACCAGTGCGTCCACATGGGCACTCGCCAAATCACGAGTAATTTCAATCTGCTGCTGGCGAGCGCGGACATCTTGTTGCTTACTCTGAGCCAAGGTTTCGGTCCCATGGATACTCCCCAAGTGATATCCTAAGCCCAGCGGCATTGCACCTAACACCATAATAACCAACACGCTCAACACAAAATGGTACCAACGGCTCCATTGGATACTATACGCGCTAGTATTTTTTCTCGGAAATACAATAATATTCATAAATAGCCGCCAGTTCGCGCCCTAAACCCGTGATTACATTAAGTTTTTATAGCCATCTTACTGTTAGCGAAATACATGGTAACATTGAATACCTAGGTTCCGGCAAGAATCCGTCAAACCCAGTCTTGAAAATCTCAAATGCAACAAATAAACCGATACTTAGACAAGGACCTCATCAGACAGGCCCAGTTTCTACATGTCTTGACTGAGAGTTTACGATCTAGACTGCCTATCACAGTTGGTGCACATTGCTGGGCCGGCGGGATTCGCGACAACACCTTGATAGTGATAACCGACAGCGCAAATTGGACCATCCCTATCCGCTATCAGCAGTATGAACTACTAAAGCAAATCAACAGCGAGCTCCAGAAGAACCTGAAGCGGGTAAAAATAAAAGTGGCTAATATAGCATACCAGCGTGAAAAGCCGGCTAACAGACCAAGCATTTCAGAGCAAAGTGCTCAACATCTCGCCTCAATCGCCTCTACCATGCAGGACTCGGGTTTAAAATCGGCCTTATTGCGCCTCTCCAAACGCAGCAAACCTCAGGGCTTTGAATAAATCGAAATCCACTGCGGCGACCCTTGAAAGCACCTGACTAAGTTGTAACACAGCCAATATACGGTCATTTATTTCAATGAACTCCCAAACTATTGGCTGCGCCACACCTTGCCAGCTACTATCAGTAGCAGCCTCGCCACAATTTAAATTTATTCACTGGCTCTCAGCGATGGCTCTCTACTTTATCGGTGACAACACATGAAACCTGAACAGACCATCCATTCCCAGAGCATGGTAGCTCATGCAACCTTAGAAATGCTACTGAAATAACCTCCCTATCTGACTTGCCTTATCGTCCGTCTTCGGCGTTGCGACAACAGTTACGTAGCAAAGCTATGCGCCTGTTGTCGCGCCTTGAATACGAACGATCATGCGGCGCCAGTTAGGGAAGTTATTTAATTCGCATTCCTTAGGAATCAGGCGTAAAACTTATTGCGAAAAAATCAGTTGATTAAGGATGAACGACGGATCGAGATAATTCAGACCTCCGCAACTCCTAGTGCAGTACCGTACAAGACAGGGGTTCGATGCGAGTCGCCTTCGAAGGTTACTTCCTCCCAAGCATCTCGGGTAGCAATAAGTTTACGCAGTAGATGATTATTCATATCATGGCCAGACTTATACCCTAGAAAGGCTCCTATCAGGCCATGCCCCAAAAGGTAAAGATCACCGATAGCATCGAGTATCTTATGTTTGACAAATTCGTCTTCGTATCGTAGCCCATCCTCGTTTAAGACCCGATAGTCATCGACGACCACGACATTGTCCAAACTACCTCCAAGCGCTAGATTGTTATCACGAAGCATCTCTACATCCCTCATAAAACCGAAGGTCCTTGCCCGACTGACCTCTTTGACGTAAGAGGTTTGTGAAAAATCAATCTCTATATGCTGGCGGCGATCCTTGAAAACAGGATGATTGAAATCGATAGTAAATCCCACTTTGAAACCATCAAAAGGTTCGAAGCGAGCCCATTTTTCACCATCCTGAATCTGCAGTGCCTTCTTGATTCTTACGTAGCGCTTTGGGGCCTCCTGCTCTACGATACCCGCTGATTGGATTAAAAATACAAAAGGACCTGCGCTGCCATCCATGATCGGAACCTCCGATGCGCTAAGATCGATATACACATTATCGACCCCCAACCCGGCAATCGCCGACAATAGATGCTCAACGGTCGATATCCTAACCGGCCCCTGAACCAATGTCGTGGATAAGCGGGTATCACCAACGTTTTCTGGGTGTGCTTTTAACTCAACAACAGGCTCTAGGTCCGTTCGTCGGAAAACCACGCCTACATCTACGCCGGCAGGCTTCAATGTCAGGTAGATCTTCTCTCCGGTATGCAAACCGACACCCGTAGCCCTTATGGTGTTTTTCAGTGTTCTTTGTCTAATCACGATTTCATTTCTTTAACAGCAGAGTTAATACCTTACCCGTAACCGTTCACAAGTATCGTCATTCCGGCGTGGATTGCTGGGATAAGAATACCATGGATGGTAATCTTAACCATTCGCCAATCCTATAGCTGCCTCTCCCTGGCACTGGATCCCGGCTTCCATGCCGGGATGACGGTATTTCCGTATATCCCGTGAACGGTTACCCTTATCTCTAAGAATGCAGACGAAGCAATTAACAACTGGCACCGAATAATCGCTCCTATTCTAAGAGCCTGCCGGGCTTAAGGTCAATCTACTGCAGAAAAACCAAATTTGGACAGCCTCTGGCTACTCAACAAATGCCAGACCTAATCGGCCTGCTTGCGCAAAAATGCCGGGATATCCAAATAGTCCAAATCGTACTCACCACGCGCATTACCTCTTTTGCGCTCGGTACCCGTGCGCCGTATAGCCGGTGAATGCTCTACTTTTGAAGCAGCCACATTCCTGTCAGACTCCTGCTGAACCAATCTTACCGGGCTCTTTTCCTGAGCACTCGTTTCGGCACCCAAACCAGTCGCTACCAAGGTAACACGCAGCGGATCGTCTGCGGTGAATTCAGGATCGATAACCGTCCCCACCACCACCGTGGCCTCATCCGAAGCCAAGTCCTTAATGGCATTGCCCACCTCATCGAACTCACCGATGGTCAGATCCATGCCTGCCGTGATATTGACTAGGATACCTCGCGCACCAGAGATATTGACATCTTCCAGCAGCGGACTGGCAATCGCAGCCTCCGCGGCCTCTCGAGCCCGATCCGCCCCAGTAGAGGCACCGGACCCCATCATCGCCATCCCCATCTCTGACATGACCGTACGCACATCCGCAAAGTCTACGTTGATCAGGCCAGGTCGGGTGATGAGTTCGGCGATACCTTGAACGGCCCCCAGTAACACATTATTGGCTTCCCGGAAGGCATCCAATAGATTTGCGTCTTTACCTAATACAGCGAGCAGCTTTTCATTTGGAATGGTAATCAGTGAATCCACATGTTTAGAGAGCTCCTCCACCCCCTGAGCAGCAACCTGGCGTCGCTTGGTACCCTCAAACGGAAACGGCTTAGTCACGACGGCCACCGTTAAGATACCCAACTCCTTGGCCACTTCCGCAACCACCGGAGCCGCTCCAGTGCCCGTACCGCCACCCATTCCAGCGGTAATGAACAACATATCCGCGCCTTCGATCACCTCGTGGATGCGCTCTCGGTCCTCCAAGGCCGCTTCGCGTCCAATCATCGGATTGGAACCCGCACCTAGACCTTTGGTAATTGAACTGCCTAGTTGCAACACCGTTTTTGCGTTGGTGCTTCTCAAGGCCTGTGAATCGGTGTTGGCGCAGATAAAATCCACACCCTCGATTTCGGCGGCAGCCATATGCTGGACGGCATTACCACCTCCACCACCGATGCCGATAACCCTGATAACCGCACTTTGAATGGATGAATCCATCAGCTCAAACATGATACATCTCTCCTATGATAGCTACTCACACACTGCCCATCAAAAATTTCCCTGAAACCAACTTTTCATCCGTCTCCATACGGACGCAAACCCTTTATCCACCAACTTGTCACTGTCGCCGAGCTGGCGATTGTGATGTCCAAATAGCAGCAATCCAACGCCGGTAGCATGAATCGGGTTGCGAATCACATCGACCAGCCCGGTAACGTATTGCGGATAACCCAGCCTCACCGGCATATGAAATACCTCTTCAGCCAACTCGATGGCCCCCTCCATTTTGGCACTTCCTCCAGTGAGCACTACCCCAGCGGCGGCCAGCTCCTCGAAGCCACTACGGCGCAGCTCAGCCAGCACCAAGGAGAGCAATTCTTCGTATCTTGGTTCGACAACCTCAGCAAGGGTCTGCCGGGAGAGTCTACGCGCGGGCCGATCACCGACACTTGGCACCTCGATGGACTCTTCTGGATTGGCCAGTTGCCGTAGCGCACAGGCATATTTAATTTTTATTTCCTCGGCGTGCTGGGTTGGCGTACGTAATGCCACGGCGATATCATTAGTCACCTGGTCCCCCGCGATGGGGATGACGGCGGTATGACGAATAGCACCCTCGGAGAATACCGCAATGTCGGTAGTACCGCCGCCGATATCCACCAGACACACACCTAATTCTTTTTCGTCTTCGTTGAGCACCGAATAACTGGAAGCCAGCTGTTCGAGGATAATGTCGTCAACCTCTAGACCACAGCGGCGCACACATTTAACGATGTTTTGGGCGGCACTAACGGCACCCGCAACCAGATGCACTCTCGCCTCCAAACGCACACCGAACATTCCCACGGGTTCACGAATACCTTCCTGCGTATCGATGATGAATTCTTGAGGCAGAACATGTAGGATCTTCTGATCCGCAGGAATCGCCACGGCCCGTGCCGCATCGATCACCCTATCGACATCACCTGCCACCACTTCGCGGTCTTTTATAGCCACGATACCGTGAGAGTTGAGACTGCGAACATGGTTGCCGGCAATCCCGGCATAGACTGAATGTATTTGGCAACCCGCCATCAATTCAGCCTCTTCCACCGCCCGTTGAATCGACTGCACAGTCGACTCAATGTTGACTACCACCCCTTTTTTTAATCCTCGTGATGGATGGCTCCCGATACCTATGATCTCAATATCGTTGTCATCATTGACCTCACCAACGATCGCCACGACCTTCGACGTGCCAATATCGAGCCCCACGATCATCCCTTTATCAGATTTCCTACTCATTATTTATTCACTGCCCCGCTTTGGCTTATCTAATTTTCCTTATTGCTTTTCCATGCCACCGAAAACCCATGGGTGTAGCGCAGATCGATACTGGCAATTTCCGTGGCCCTAGGTGCCAGCACCTCTGGATAGATTTGGATAAAACGCTGCAAACGCCTCCCCGTTGCTCCATGACCTAACGCCACTCTAATGCCATTGGCCATTAACAGGTGCCAGGCGCGGCGCTCATCTTGGATCAGAGCGTATAATCGGAGTTCCGCACTAGACAACTGTCCGTAGAAATGTCGAAACGTCGTTATAAGCTCCCTGCCCCGTCCTTCAGGGCCGTATAAAACAGGGAGATGCCGTTCATCCTGCTTTTCCTGTGGGTAAAACACCTCACCACGTGGATTCAACATTGCGCTGTCTCCCCAAAGGGCCACCGCATGCTGTTCGGTTACTTTGACCAACAATGTATCGGGCCATTGACGCCGTACCGATGCCGTATCAACCCACGGCAAGGACTCCAAAGACTGCTCGATGGCCTTCAGGTCTACATTAAAAAAACCTCCCCGCAGCTTGGATGACACCTTTTGTCGCAGTTCATCCGGCTCCAAATGCTGCAATCGGCTTACAAAATGAACCTTTCGCACCGGCAGGGTTTCCGGCAACCATAGTTTATAGATACCTGCAACCAACAAGCTCAGTGCAGCTACCACAACTAGAATCTCCATAACGTCGGGTACGGACAGCCGTCGCTTGCGTATCTTACGCGTTGCCCCTGTCCGTCTGCGTATTGCCATGAATAGTTACCCCCGGTGTTCATACCGGCGCCTCACAACCCTCTAAGATACGTAACACCAGGTCTTCGAATGTGATCCCGGCAGCTGCCGCGGCCATGGGTACCAAACTGTGGTCGGTCATACCAGGTATGGTGTTAACCTCAATCAACCAAGGATGGGCCTGCTCATCCAGCATCAGATCAACACGTCCCCAGCCCCGAGCACCAGTCACTGCGAAAGCCGTTTTCGCAAGACCCTGTAAGGATTTCTCTTGGTCCCGCGGCAATCCGCAGGGGCAATGGTATTGGGTATCTGAAGCATTGTATTTCGCCTCGAAATCATAAAATGTTCGAGGGGTTTCGAGCCGAATGGTGGGTAGCGCCCGTTCACCCAGAATAGCCACCGTATACTCCTCACCGACGATCCAGCGCTCTGCAATCACTTGGCCTTCATACTGCCGCGCCTTGTTCCAGGCATCAGGTAAATGTTCCGCCGTCTCCACTTTGGTCATGCCAATGCTGGAACCCTCCAATACCGGCTTTACAATGACCGGCATCCCTAGTTGCGCAACCACCGCATCGGGATCAAACCCCTTTTCCAGCAACATAAATGGTGGCGTTGGCAGTTCGGCGCCTAGCCACAATCGTTTGGTCATCAGTTTGTTCATGCACAGTGCCGAAGCCAGTACCCCACTGCCGGTATAGGGTAGATCAAGCAGCTCCAGCAGGGCTTGAATGACACCATCCTCCCCGCCCCGTCCATGTAGGGCGATAAAGGCCCGCACGAAACCGCGCCCGGTGAGCTGACCTAGAACCTCGCGATCCACGTCGATACCCTCAGCATCGATATTCTGAGATCGCAACGCCGCCAGAATGGCCTTTCCCGTCTTGAACGAGATATCCCTCTCCGCCGACCATCCGCCCATGAGTACGGCCACCTTTCCAAATCGCGCACCGCTGGAATGGCAGTTCACGATGCTTCCCCCACGATCTGCACCTCAGGTTTGAGTTTAATACCATGGACCTTTTCTACACGCCGGCGAACCGCAATGATCAACGCCTCGATATCCGCTGCGGTCGCCTTACCGGTATTGATGATGAAATTGGCGTGTTTTTCAGAGACCTTAGCCCCGCCGATCACCCGACCTTTGAGATCAGCGGTATCTATGAGCCTGGCAGCAAAATCACCCGGTGGATTCCGAAACACGGACCCACAGCTGGCCACCCCCGTAGGCTGACTCTCACTACGGCGCGCTAACAATGATCTAATCCGCTGCAATGAAGTCTGGCTATCGCCAGGCATCAACCGCAGCTGTACGGCTACGAACCATTCGTCTGCGGGCAAGATGACGTGGCGATATGATGCCCGAAATTCTTCAGGGCCCCGGCGATGAATCCTACCATTGCGCCCCACGGTCTCCACTGCTTCGACCCACTGCCAGGTTTCACCACCAAAGGCTCCCGCATTCATCGCCAATGCCCCACCCATGGTGCCGGGAATACTCGCCAGGAACTCGGTCCCCGTCAATCCCTGTTTTGCCGCAAAACGCGCCACCTTAGCACAAGGCACACCAGCTTGCGCACGCAAGATGCAGTGGTTGATCTTAGTTAGCTCTGACAATGCTCCATACATAGCGATAACCGTGCCGCGCACCCCAGCGTCACGGACCAAAAGGTTGCTGCCCAAACCCAACCACATGAGAGGTTCTCGTTTCGGAAGATGGCTCAGAAAATGGCACAGATCCTCCAAATCGTAAGGACGGAATAGCCGCTGCGCATTACCGCCCACGCGCCAGGCGGTCATCGATTTCAACGGCACATCGTAGCGTAACTCTCCACGCAAATTTGGCTTTAAGACGGCCATCATCGATGCTGCTCACCTTTGACTTGCCACTGCCTCGTCAATTCCGCGGCCAGGGTACCAATACTGCCAGCTCCCAGGGTCAGCAGTATATCCTCCGGTTGTAGCATATCCGCCAATACGCCGGGAAGCTCCTGCATATCCGCAACAAACACGGGATCAAGCTTGCCGCGACTACGCAACGCCCGACACAGGGCACGACCATCCGCGTTAGGGATAGGACTTTCGCTGGCTGCATACACTTCTAACATCACCACCACGTCAGCATCATTGAGTACCCGAATAAAATCGTCGAACAGATCTCTAGTTCGAGTATAACGATGAGGTTGAAACGCTACGACCAAACGACGTCCCGGCCAGACATGGCGAACCGCCTCGAAGGTGGCCTGGATTTCTGAAGGGTGATGGGCATAGTCATCCACCAGCGAGATGTTTCCAGCTGGCGCAGCCATCTCACCATAATATTGAAACCGACGCGCAATGCCCTGAAACTCCACCAACCCCTTGCAGATGGCCTCATCGCTCACGCCGAGCTCATTGGCTACCGCTATGGCTGCCAGGGCATTGAGTACATTGTGCCGGCCCGGCATATTGAGGGTGACCTGTAGGTCTTTGTCATCCCCACGCCGGGCGACCCGGAAATGACACTGGGGACCTGAATACCGGATGTCATGGGCCTGAATATCCGCCTCATAGTCAATCCCATAGGTCAAAACCGGTCTACCCAGCTCGGGCAAAAACCCCCTGAGTCGATCATCGTCTATGCACATCACCGCTAAGCCGTAAAATGGCAAATGATGTAAAAACTCAATGAAGGTGGCACACAGTTTTTGAAAATCACCTTGATAGCTACCCAGATGATCAGCATCGAGATTGGTCGCCACGGTGATCATGGGTTGTAGGTACAAAAAGGAAGCATCGCTCTCATCGGCCTCCGCGACCAAATAGCGGCCCGTTCCAAGCTTGGAATGACTGGCCGTACTGTTCACGCGCCCGCCAACCACGAAAGTGGGATCTAGGCCGCCGACGGCGAGCAGGTTGGCGACTAGACTGGTCGTAGTGGTCTTCCCATGGGTGCCCGCGATAGCGATACCGTAACGAAACCTCATTAACTCAGCCAGCATCTCCGCACGTGGTACCACTGGGATATGAAACTCTCTCGCGGCCAGCAGTTCCAGATTGTTCGGTGCGATGGCGCTGGACACCACCACCACATTGGCATGTTCGACGTTAGCAGAATGATGACCTAGCATTACGGCAACCCCCAGGCCCCGCAATCGGCGTGTCATAGCATTTTCACAAAGATCTGAACCGGAAACTTGATAGCCCAGATTAGCTAAAACCTCGGCGATGCCGCCCATGCCGGAACCACCGATACCAACGAAGTGAATCCGCCGGATGCGTCGCATCGTCATACTATTGGACTGATGCATCATGGCCTTTCGTCCTGCCCAGCAGATCGGCCCTGATGCCGTGCCGCATTCAAACATATCCCTGCCACCACCTCGGCGGCATCGACCTTGGCGAGACCACGCGCCGCAACGGCCATTTCCTGTAGGCGGCCGCGCTCAATTTGCAAACACTTTAACAATCGATTTACAGTGAGTTCCGACTGCGGTATGAGAACACCGGCGCCCGTCTCAACCATATACCGGGCATTCTCGCGCTGATGATCATCCACCGCATGGGGGTAAGGCACCAGTACCGCACCCACCCCTACCGCGCAAAGCTCGGCAATGGTAAGCGCACCGGCTCGACACAGCACCAGATCCGCCCAGGCATAGGCGGCTGCCATATCCTCGATGTAGGCCTCCACTTTCACCTTTAACTTGAACTTCTTATAACGCTCTTGAGCCTCGGCAATATTTCTGTTTCCAGCCTGGTGCCACAGCCTTGGTCGGCTTTGCTCCGGCAATCGGCTGACGACCTGCGGAACGATCTCATTGAGCGCCTGCGCACCCAGGCTTCCTCCCAGCACCAGCAGGCGCAGAGGTCCCTGGCGGTGAGCAAACCGCTGTTCGGGGTCAGGTAAAGAACTGATCTCCTGGCGCACCGGATTGCCCACATGGCGGGCCTTAGCTGATTTAAAGCTGCCTGGAAACCCCTCTAACAACCGATCACATAACGGCGATAATAAACGGTTGGTCAGGCCGGCAATGGCATTTTGTTCATGGATCACTAGCGGTTTATTCAACAAATAGGCTGCCACTCCGCCGGGGCCGGCGACGAACCCCCCCATCCCCAGAACCACGCACGGCCGGTATCGAAACATGATCTTCAGGGCCTGAGCAATTGCCAGATTCAAACGCCATGGGGCGAGTACCCACGCCAGCAGCCCTTTGCCCCGTAGGCCACTGATCGACAACCAGTCGATAACAATTCCAGCCTTAGGCACGATACGCGCCTCCAGACCGGCCCGAGTACCCATCCAAACTACCGGCACGTCCATGCGCATCAGCCTCTGCGCAATCGCCAATGCGGGATAGACATGCCCGCCCGTGCCACCGGCAAGAATCATCACTGGTGAACCGTCTTGCCGCTTCATGAAACCACCTTGTATGAGGTTCGACCAGTAACGGACCGCGGCCTGCCAGCCTCAAATCCTTCCCGATGAACCCGCAATACCAAACCCAACGCCACGCAGGTCACCAACATACTGCTGCCCCCGGCACTCATCAGCGGCAAGGTAAGCCCTTTGGTAGGCAACATACCCATATTGACGCCCATATTGATAAATGCCTGCAGGGCAATCCACACTCCGATGCCATAGCACAGATAAGCACCAAACGGTTGCTGTTGTGACTCGGCCTGTGCACCACTAACAAAACAGCGCCACACTAACAGGGTATAGAGAACGATGACCACGCAGACCCCCAACAACCCCAATTCTTCAGCCAACACGGCGAAAAGAAAATCGGTATGGGCCTCGGGAAGATAGAATAATTTTTGTATACTTTCCCCTAATCCCTTACCAAACCAAGCACCGTTCCCAATCGCGATCAAGGATTGTGTGAGTTGAAAGCCACTGTCGTAGGGATCCTGCCAAGGATCAAAAAACGAAGTCATCCGCTCCATGCGCTCAGGAGACCCGCCTATCACCAGGGCCATCACCACAGAGGCCAAGATAATCAGCAGGAAAAGAGGCCCCAAACGTACACCACCAAGGTAGATCATCGCCAGGGAGGTTGCTATCAGTACTGCAGTGGCGCCGAAATCGGGCTCTTTGAGCAGCAATGCACCCAAAATTGACATCACAATGATAGGCCGCAACAACTCCTTTGGCATGGCCCTGATTTTCTCCCCTTGACGCACTAGATATCCCGCCAAATATACAATCATCATCAACTTAGCCAGCTCTGAAACCTGTAGATTAAACGACCCTAAAGGTAACCAACGGCTACTTCCATTCACTGTCTTACCGATTCCCGGTATCAACACCATCACTAGCAACACCATGGTAATCAGCAACATCAAGAGCCCCGCGTTCTCCCAAAAACTAAGAGGCAAGCGGTAAACAAGCACCATAATCGAGACCCCGAGCGCGACATATAGAAGCTGACGGTAAAAATAGTAAAATGGATTGCCGGTATTCTGATCGGCTATGGTCACGGAGGCCGAGGCCACCATGACCAAGCCCAGACAAAGAAGTATCACGATAGATAGCAATAGCACCAGGTCTACACGCCGACTGAGCTGCAGATCAAAACCGCGAATGCGCTTACGAGTTACCTGAGCCGGCATACTCACTTAGAATAGTTTCCAGGTATTGTTGAGTTTTCCCAAGACACACCAATCATTAACGAATCTTTAGGGTCGCCAACCCGACCAATACCAAGATCACGGTAATGATCCAAAAACGTACGATGACCCTTGGCTCAGGCCATCCACGGAGTTCAAAATGATGGTGCAAAGGAGCCATGCGAAAAATCCTTCTTCCGGTCAGTTTAAAGGATGCCACTTGAAGGATGACGGATACAGTCTCCATCACAAACACCCCCCCCATGATCAGCAATACTAATTCCTGGCGCACCAATACCGCTAGAACTCCAAGCGCCGCCCCAAGCGCTAAAGCCCCCACATCCCCCATGAACACTTGGGCCGGATAGGTGTTAAACCAGAGAAACCCCAAGCCGGCACCCACCAGCGATCCGCTGAATACGACTAACTCCCCAGAACTTGGGACATAGGGGATCTGTAAATAATTAGCGAATGCGGCATGGCCGCTGACATAGGCGAATACCCCCAATGCCCCAGACACAAGGACAGTGGGCATGATTGCCAAACCATCAAGCCCATCAGTTAGATTCACAGCATTACTGGTACCAACGATAACCAGATAGCACAGCGGCACAAATAACCAGCCCAACTCGATGACTACATTCTTAAAAAATGGCACGATCAATTCAGTCTCTACAGAACTTTGAGCATAAGAATATAATACTAATGCCGCGCAACACCCAACTACTGACTGCCCTATAAACTTAGCTTTAGCCGACAGACCTTTGCTATTTCCATAGCGCAGTTTTTTGTAATCATCGATACCGCCAATCAGGCCAAACAGTAATGTCACCGCAAGTACAACCCAGAAATAACGGTTATTCAAATCGGTCCAAAGTAGTGCACTAACAGCGACAGCCACCAAAATCAATGCGCCGCCCATGGTGGGTGTTCCCGCTTTGGAAAGATGACTTTGAGGTCCGTCATCACGCACAGACTGACCGATTCGAAGCTGGGATAGGCGCCGTATCATCACAGGCCCCACCAGCAGTGAAATCGCTAAAGCAGTAAGCACCCCGAGAATGGCCCGCAGGGTGATGTACTGAAAAACGTTGAAAACACTATGATACTGCGACAGGTACTCGAACAGGCTAAGCAGCATGTTCCTTCCCCCCTGCCGATTGCTTAGCTGAAGCGGTGGCCAGCAAACTGGCGACGACCTTATCCATGTGCATCGCCCTCGACCCCTTGACCAACACATAGACCCCATCGTGTAGATCGGCCTTGAGGTGGCGCAACAGTGCATCGACATTTTCGAAATGCATCGCATCCTCACCAAAGGCCGTTACCGCCAACTTGGTCAGAGAACCTATGGCGTATATCCGAGCTATACCCCGTGCGCGGGCCCGTTCGCCTACCTGACGGTGCAACAGCTCGGCAAACTCCCCCAATTCGACCATATCTCCCAGCACTAACCAGCGCTCCCCCGAACACTCTGACAATACATCCAGAGCGACATCAAACGAACCTGGGTTGGCGTTGTAACTATCATCGAGAATCATCGCCTGCTTGATACCAGTCTTAGGTACCAGCCGGCCATTCACTGGATGCATGGTCTCCAAGCCCGCCTTGATGTGCTCGACACCAGCTCCCGCAGCGATGGCAGCAGTGCTAGCGGCCATCGCATTCATAGCGTTATGACGGCCTTGCAGAGGCAAGCTGATATCGACAGAGCCTAGAGTGGTCACCAGATTCAGACTTCCACCTCGACGCCAAGAACCGGAGATGTCCGCCGGATGGTCGAGTCCAAAACTCAAACGTCGCAACCTTCGCGCCTGATGGTGCCAGTAGTCGGCATAGATATCGTCGGCATTGATGATGGCTATACCCTGGTCGTTCAAACCATTAAAGATCTCTGCCTTAGCCTGCGCCACTCCGTCCAGCGACCCGAAACCCTCTAAATGAGCTGGCCCGGCATTGGTGATCAGGGCAATCCTGGGTTGCACAATATCGACTAGACCACCAATTTCTCCGGGATGATTAGCCCCCATTTCCACTACGGCAAACTCGTGTTGGGATCTTATAGACAACAATGTCAGAGGAACGCCAATGTGATTATTCAAATTGCCTGGCGTAGCAAATACATTTCCCTTGCGGGCCATAATGGCGGCAATCATCTCTTTTACGGTAGTCTTACCATTACTGCCGGTCAGACCGATCACCACCAGATCAAGACGTTCCCGCCACGCCTCAGCGAGACGGCTGAGTGCTAATTGCGTATCATCGACCAGGACCTGAGGCAGCGGGGTATTCAGCTGTCGTGACACCATCAATGCGGCGGCAGGCAAATCCGGATTCCGCTTGATGCAATCATGGCCGTCGAATCGTGGTCCACGCAAGGCAATGAACAATTGGCCTGCTGACAAGGTACGGGTATCGGTGGAAACGGAATTTACACCAACATCCGCACCCACTAGCCTACCTTGGACCATCTGGGCGACCTCTCCCAGAGTCAACCAACTCACGCAGACACCCCGTTAAGATGCGCCAATACGCGTTCGCGATCATTGAAGGGAAAACGCCGATCACCAACAGTCTGGGTAAGCTCATGCCCCTTGCCGGCCACCAACACGACATCTGTCGGCCTTGCCTGGCGGATCGCCGTTGCTATGGCTTGATCGCGATCATGGATTATCCTGGCGCACTCCAAATTTGCAAACCCGGCAACAATGTCCCGCACAATCGCCGTGGGAGATTCCTGGCGTGGGTTATCATCAGTAACGAGAACCTTGTCGGCGAGTCGCTCCGCGATTTGCGCCATCTTTGGACGTTTACCCACGTCGCGTTCTCCGCCACAACCGAACACACACCACAACCGTCCTTGACAATGCGCTCTCAGGGCGAGCAGGACATGCTCCAATGCTGCGGGCGTATGCGCGTAATCTACAACCACTAACGGTTGACGATCTCCACCAAAGGCCTCCATTCGGCCGGGTACGGCATGCAGGTCACGCATCCGCCGCAAGACCTCTTCAAAGGGCAGACCGAGCACCAGCAACACCGACAATGCAGCAAGAATATTTTCGGCATTAAACCGCCCTAACAAATGACAGTTCAGCTCACCCCGCCCCCAGGGAGTTTCGATTTCAAGAAACAAGCCGTCGGGTCTAGAGTCAATCCGAGTGGCCACGACTCTTGCCCCACTTGGTCCTGTTTTTCCGTCAAGTGTATACCCTAAAACAGGTATCTTTTCGCTCAACGCTTGAGCGAGTTCACTGCCGAACACATCGTCCAGGTTTAGGATGGCATGGCGCAAACCCGGCATTTCAAACAGCCGGCGTTTCGCCAAGGCATATGATTCGAGATTGCCATGATAATCGAAATGATCGCGGCTAAGATTGGTCAGTACGGCCAAATCAATTTCCGTTCCCGCAACCCGCCGCTGATCCAAAGCATGAGAGGACACCTCCATCACCACCCATTTGGCCCCTTGGTCGCGCAGCGCACGCAATTCAGCCTGAAGACGCAGGGCGTCGGGTGTGGTATGAGAGGCGGGAGAAAGCTTGCCATAGGGACCATAACCCAGCGTTCCGATGACCCCACAGGGATGCACCGCCGAATTTAAAGACTGGGCGATAAACTGGCTCACCGAGGTCTTACCATCGGTGCCGGTAACACCGACGACGGTAATTTCCCGTGCCGGATGCCCGTGAAAACGCGCCGCGATAGCGCCGATATGTCGTGAAAGATTTGGAATCTTTAGACAGGGGATCGGACAACTAGAATCTACCTCATCTACTGCTTGGCAAGGCTCCCAGAGTACAGCTACGGCTCCACGCTCAATGATCTCCTGTAGATACACTAAACCATGAGTCCGGGCACCGGACAGCGCCAGGAACAAATCACCGGCTTGCACCTGGCCACTGCAATGTGAAATACCGCTGATCGATACGTCGGCCTGCGCGGGGACCGCAGCCACCGTAGCCAGCAGTTCAGACACTCGCCAAACCGGTTTCACAGATTGGGCAGACCTCATGCGCTCCCTGCCCGAGCTGCCGTATTGGCCTGCAAGGTGGGAAGATCGTCGGGGGGAACACCCAGCAGGCGTAGCGCCTCGGCCATGACCTTGGCGAACACGGGCGCCGCAACCACGCCACCGAAATACTGCCCTTTGCTCGGTTCATCGAGCATCACCACGGTGACTAAACGGGGATTACTGGCAGGGGCCATACCGGCGAATACCGATACATAACGGTCCTTGGCATAACCGTTCTTGGTGCTTTTATGCACCGTACCAGTTTTTCCTGCAACCCGGTAACCCTTGATGCCGGCCCGCTTCGCCGTGCCTTCCGCACTTACCACACCTTCAAGCATTTCACGGATTTTACGACAGGTCTTAGCTGACATTACCCGAGGTCCAGCCTTGGGATTATCCGTGGTAAGAAAAGTAGCCGTGGTTTTTAAACCGCCGTTTGCCAATATGGAATAGGCCTGCGCTAACTGCAAAGGCGTCACTGACAAACCGTAGCCGAACGCTAGTGTAGCCCGCTCTATCTTATTCCAACCATGGTAATCACTCAGCAAACCGCCAACCTCACCGGGAAAACCCGACCCTGGATGTTCTCCAAAACCTACCCGACGATAGACATTCCATAACTCCTGCGCTGACATCGCAAGCGCGATCTTCGCAGCACCAACATTGCTTGATTTAATGATTACCCGGGAAAGATCGATCTTACCGTAGTTATGCTCATCCTGTATGGTATGACCTCTAACCATATACCATCCCGGTGAGGTATCGATCATTGTCTCAGGGCTAAACAAGCCGTTTTCAATAGCGGCTGCCACTGCAAAGGGCTTTACTGTCGAGCCCGGTTCAAACAGGTCGGTAACCGCGCGATTGCGGATCCGCTGACTATGCAAACTGGCGCGGTTGTTGGGATTGAAATGGGGATAATTGACCATCGCCATCACCTCCCCATTATGCGGATCGAGCACCACGATAGAACCTGATCGTGCTCCTTCTTTTTTAACCGCAGACATCAATTCCTTATACGCTTGATACTGAATACGAATATCCAAACTTAGTTTGACATTTTTACCTGGATTTGGGGCGCGATACCGCGGCAGGTCTTTTACTACCCGACCCTTACGATCCTTGATAACGCTTTTTTCACCTTGCAGACCACCCAACCAGTCATTGTACGCAAGCTCAATGCCTTCCTGTCCCCGATCATCGATATCGGTAAAACCTAACACATGGGAGCTCACCTCCGACCAGGGGTAGTAACGATGATATTCGTGTCGCAGATGTACCCCTGGGATTGCCAAATCCTTTACACGTTTACCAATCTGGGGTTCAATATGGCGCTTAAGATAGACGAACGCCCGATCTGGGCGCGCTAAGATACGATCAGAAAGGCGCCGCTTGTCTGTCTCCAACAGATTTGCCAACTCACTGAGTTGTTGATCGTCAATCTTGGTTTTTCGAGGATCGGCCCAAACCGTATTAACCGGTGAACTCACAGCCAAGACTTCGCCATTGCGATCTGTAATCACACCCCGACTTGCTAGAATGGGCATCAGCCGTTGGTAACGAATAGCACCTTCATGTTGAAGAAAATCACGTTTATAATGTTGCAGATGAACCGCCTGCACGAGCAACGCCGCCATGGCCACGAACAGGGTAAATAACACAATCCTGCGTCTACGTTGACTGATGGTCTGAATTGTTATTGAGTTCATTGCTGCACCATCACTATTGAACCAGGCACTGGAAATCTCATCTGCAAACGCTCCCTAGCCAACTTTTCGATTCGTCCATGAGCCCCTAAAGTACTTTGCTCTAGCTGAAGGCGCCCCCAATCTATATTTAGATCCTCCTCTACATTCTTGAGGGTCTGCAGTTCCGTGAAGTGTTTTCTACTCTGATGGGTACTGAATACCACCGCAACCGCGGTACTCAGCACCGCCGCCAATAACACACCGATCCCTAATAAACGCCAACTCATTTCAATATACTCCCTTATAGGTGTTCCGCGGTCCGAAGAATTGCGCTGCGCGCCCGAGGATTCCATTGACATTCCGCCTTGCCCGCTCGCCTTGCTCGACCGAGCGCCCGTAATTGCACAACCAACGCATCCTCCACTACCGGCAAACCACGCGGGACCCCTGCTGCCGCGCTGCTGTGGTTACGGATAAAACGTTTAACGATACGATCCTCCAGTGAATGAAAACTGATCACGACTAAACGCCCCCCACTACGAAGCACGCTCAGACTCTGCTGTAAAGCCTCGCTCAATGCCTGCAATTCATTATTAATGACGATTCGAATGGCTTGAAAGGTTCGAGTTGCCGGATGTTTTTGCCTTTCCCTTCTGGGTACGGCGGCAGAGATCAGATCCGCCAATTGCAGCGTTGTGGTCAGGGGTTGTTCCTTACGCTCAGCCACAATGGCCTTGGCAATGCGCCGCGCATAACGTTCTTCCCCATAAAGTTTTATGACCTCGGCAAGTTTTAACTCATCAACCCCGGCCAACCATTGTGCGGCTGAAGGTTGTTGCGAGCGATCCATACGCATATCCAAAGGGCCATCCTTCATAAAGCTGAATCCTCGTAGAGGATTGTCCAATTGCGGTGACGACACGCCCAAGTCAAGTAATAGTCCATCGATCCGTCCCGTCAATTCCAAGCTGTCCGTCAATTGCTTTAAGGCTGCGAACGAGCACTGGGTTATCGAAAATCTCTGCTCTCCCTCAAACCGCTTTTTTGCTGTGCTAACCGCATCGGAGTCTTGATCGATTGCAAACAATCGCCCCTGCTGATTTAGGCGTTCCAGAATAGCCGCACTATGCCCGCCCCTGCCATAAGTGCCATCCAGGTAAACGCCCTCTGCAACGATATCCAGCGCCTTCAGTGTCTCATCCAGCAATACCGGCTGATGAGAGTATTCGCCATCCTCTCTCATTAACTATATCGTGAGTGATTCCAGGGCCACACTGAGTTCCTTTGAGGTCGCCTCTTCATCCATCCAGGCATTACATCGCTGCGTCCATTCATCGTCATCCCATAGTTCGAATTTATTACCCTGCCCAATCAGTACAGCATGCTTATCCAAACCAGCTACTTTTCTCAACGGCCCCGGGATAAGGACACGCCCCTGACCATCAAACACACAATCGGTGGCATGCCCCAGCAACAGACGCTGCAGACCTCGAGCCTGTTTATTCATGCTCGGAAGATCCATAAGCCTTATTTCTATTTTTTCCCACTCCGGCAATGGATAGATCAGAAGACAACGATCAGGGTCAACGGTCACGATCAGATTTCCGCCACAGGATTCCATAAGGCGGTCACGATATCTGGCCGGCATGGCAATGCGGCCTTTGACATCAATATTGAGATTACTGACTCCTCGAAACAAACTACTTCCCTCGTCCTTGTTCAAGCAGAATTTCCACTATTCCCCACACTTCCCCACGTTATCACACTATAGGTATGAAAAAGAACTTTTGTCAAGTAGAAATTCCCTTAACGCACAGAATTTATTCCTTTAAACAATAACTTAGAAGTGGTATAAAAAGTGGCGTCATTTTTTAGCCAGCGCGTAAAGCGGCTAAAAAATGACCTTTAGCTGACTAGACTGCGAGGGGTATCGAGTAAACGGTGTTGACTTTTTGTACCGGCACGGAGACAGCGACCAGGAAGATGGGGGGGTATTAATGAAATAAGGGGAGTCAGCCTATAAGCCGGGTTCTGTCAAAAACAGCCATTCATCTGGGGTGTGCGTCACCGCACACCTCTAGCGACCTACCCGAGAGCCAGGCGGGCAACCTGTGACACTTTAGTGCCTGCTCTCCTATTTGGTCTTGCTCCAGGTGGGGTTTACCCTGCCACTGATATTACCACCAGCGCGGTGCGCTCTTACCGCACCTTTTCACCCTTACCCCGCTGTTCGCTTCACCAGCCCTAGAAAAGAGCATGCGGAGAGAACCAGCAAGGCGGTATATTTTCTGCGGCACTGGCCGTGGACTCACGTCCCCCAGGCGTTACCTGGCACCCTGCCCTATGGAGCCCGGACTTTCCTCTGCATCCCAAATGAACGCAGCGACTGCTCGGCTGACTCCTAATGGGAAAATAACACATAATAGAGAGAATGGGGGAACATAATCTGAGGAACCGATCATTCTGCCGTAAGCTGAGTCCTGGCGTGAAAAACCAACTGAAGGCCTAAGTCAAGCGAATGAGCGATGCGGGAAACCTGAGCATACTCTATCCGTATGGCATAAAGGTTTTGTAAACTCCCGCCCAAAACCATGTTCACCACTGAGCGAACAACCCCGGCATGGGCAACGATAAGAAGATGTTCGCCGGGATGGTTTTGCATGATCTCTCGAACCGATTTAGTCACCCGAGTACAAAAGTCATCTAATGGTTCTGCACCCCTAGGACGGGCATTTACCGGATCGGCATAAAATCTTTTATAAGCTTGGTAATCCTGTTCCTCCACTTCTTGGCGCACACGCCCCTCCCAATCGCCAAAACCGACCTCTTTTATTTGCTCTACCACCTCCAGGGGCAAATTTCGTTGCTTGGCCAAGGCCTCGGAAAACTCGCGACACCGCCTCAATGGAGATGTGATAACCCTAGACCAGTTAACAGCCCCCCCCACCGCATTCCACATCTGTTCCCAACCCTTTTCACTCAAAGGATCGTCAACCCCGTGGCCACGGAACCGAGGGCCGCCGATGGGCTCTCCATGACGAATGATGTCGATCTTCGTATTCTGTATCATTGCGCAATTAAATATAAGCTCATCATGGATGAGCAACATCAATCAAAAATGACCAATCAAAAACACCATGCAGGACATCAAACACTCACTAATGGCTATGATCTTCGGACTGTTAATCGCTGCCATGGGATTTTCCCACGCCGACGATGATACTGCGAACCAGCCACCGAGTTCGAAGTCACTATCCACGACCTCCAACAGCCTCGCTATCCAAACACCTGCTCATCATCTATTTGATGGGGTATTGCACGATCACGTGATAGGCGGCGAAGTCGACTATCCGGGGATTGCCAAGGATAAACGCTTTAATACATACCTTGAACAACTCCAGAAAGCAGATTTAGACTCATTGAGCAGCAAGCAGCAGCAACTGGCATTCTGGATTAACACTTACAACGCCTTGGTTATCAAGGCCATCCTGGATGGCGGCTCACCAGCAACCTTTTTCGGGAGAGTCTCCTTCTTTAAACTCACCCACCATGATATCGGTGGCCGACGAATTACCCTGCACGAACTTGAGCACCGGATTCTTATCCCATTGCAGGAACCTCGCATCCATTTTGCCATCGTATGCGCCTCAAGATCTTGTCCCCAACTGCGCTCAGAGGCCTTCACTGCGACTAAGGTCGAAGAGCAATTGGAGCAGAACGCGCAGAGTTTTATCAACGATACCTCACGAAATCGGTTCGATCACAAAAAAAGATTGGTTTTGATATCGAAGATCTTTGATTGGTTCGAGAAGGATTTTAAAAAGCATTCGGGGTCAGTGCAACACTATCTTGCTCGCTATGTTCAAAACAGCGATATCACCCAAGGCCTTAGCAATAACAGCTACCAGACCAAATTTCTGGAATATGATTGGCGACTCAATGGAACTCCACCCGAAGGTTAAAAAAATGGATAATCGATGAGCATCACTGCACAGCTTTACTGTCATGAACAGAAAACTCGTTTCGCTATCGGTCTCATCATACCCCCAACACACTTCTCAATAAAGACCAATCGAAGGCCGCCCCCGGATCGGTCTTACGCCCTGGAGCGATATGCTCATGGCCGACGATCGCATTCCTGCATAAGCCGGGATAAGCCAGCAGCAAAGCCTCAATGACCCCAGCAAGTTTATGATATTGCACGGGCTCGTAAGACTGATCATCAGTGCCTTCCAGCTCAATGCCTATAGAAAAATCATTGCATCGTTGCCGCCCCGAGTAACAGGACTCACCGGCATGCCAGGCACGCTGATGAAATGGTACAAACTGGGTCAAAGTACCATCGCGATGGATCAGCAAATGTGCCGACACCCGTAGCTGATGGATCTTGGCGAAATAGGGATGCGCCTCGGGGTCAAGGCGGTTGAAAAACAACGCCTCTATCCATCCGCTACCGAACTCTCCAGGAGGCAAGCTAATATTGTGGATAACGATCAGCTCCGGCTCCATACCCGTAGGACGCTCATCACAATTTGGTGATTCCCGCCACCGGGCTACATTTAATCGCCCGGTAATCTTATCAATAATCACTATGGCCTCTAAAAAATATGGTGAAATCTTCCTACGCCCGTTATTTGTTACGAACATAAAACCACTTAGTCTAGGCAATACTTTCGCCAAAATCAGGTCGAACGCATTTAAATTCTCATGAAAATATAACCTTAGCACGGTAGTTATCATTCCATGCCGCCTTGCGGCACTTCTTGGCGAGGCTTATAGAGGAAGTTTCATGTTCAAACAGGCTCATGTACAGGTGGCGAATGCTGGTCGTAATCGCTGGTCCATCGCCTTTACGGATACGGCTTGTGTCGTCACCAAGCACGGCATCCAATCGCCAGCGCAGGGGGATTCTCGACCCCTAATGGCTACGCACTGCGTTGGCAAAGGGCTTTGCTTGCGCTGGGATCGAGTTGATGAAGTAATGCTGCTCGACGCTCCGCGTATCGCCTTGCAGGCATTCGCGTTGCACCATACCGATGCTGCGTAAGCCTTTCCAGTCATGGGTATCGGGCAAGGAATGATGTCGATTAACCCATGGCTTTTGTTACGATCCATTCGCGGATCTTCTAACGGTGCAAAATGGTCAATCAGGCTGGAAGCCACGAGAACCTCCTAAGGTCTTTTTTCGTGATAATCTCCTATCTCGTTGGTTTCATGCAATTTTAATACGCTCGCCCTACCACTCGCCCCGGGTACCGTTTAAATCTCACCGATATACAGTACAATCTCCCCCCTGATGCTTACCAACACCACTCTTAATCCAGCACAACAACAAGCCGTAGAACACATTGGTTCGCCCCTGCTCGTGCTGGCGGGGGCCGGAAGCGGTAAGACACGGGTGATCACTCACAAGATCGCCCATCTCATATATCGCCACCGCATCGCCGGTCATCATATCGCCGCCATTACCTTTACCAATAAAGCGGCCAGAGAAATGAAACAACGCATTGGCCGTATGTTAAAAGGAGATAGGGCCGGTGGACTCACGGTCTGTACCTTTCATTCCCTGGGACTCCTGTTGTTACGCAGCGAGTCTCATCGCTTGGGATACCGTCCAGGATTTTCCATATTCGATACTCAGGACAGCGAAACCCTATTACGCGAACTCTCTCACCAAGACTCGCAACAGGACCTGGACCTCGCCGAGTTGCGCCAACGCATCTCCCACTGGAAGAACGGCCTGCAATCACCGGAACAGGTCCTGGCTGACGCCAAAGACGAGCAACAACTCCTGCAGGCACACTTCTATGCCCACTACCAACGACAGCTGCAAGCCTATAACGCCCTGGATTTCGACGACCTCATCGTGCAACCCGTCCGGCTTTTCGAACAACACCCTCAAGTACGCGAACACTGGCAGAACCGACTTCGTCATCTGCTGGTCGATGAGTACCAGGATACCAATGCCAGTCAATATACCCTGCTGAAACAACTGGCGGGATTAAATAACGGCCTGACCGCGGTGGGTGACGATGACCAATCGATATACGCCTGGCGTGGCGCCCGCCCGGAAAATATTTCGCTGTTAAGTAAGGACTTCCCCAATCTAAAGGTTATCAAACTGGAACAAAATTATCGCTCAACGAACCGAATTCTACAGTCAGCCAACCATTTGATCTCCAACAATACCCATCTATTTACCAAACAACTCTGGAGTGGACAGGGACTGGGAGATCAGTTGCGGGTCATGCCGTGCAAAGGCCCGGAACATGAGGCCCGGCGTATCGCCGGCGATATCCTGAAAATGCGATTCAGACTAGGCGATGAATACCGAAATTACGCCATCCTTTATCGCGGAAATCATCAATCGCGCCCCTTGGAACAGGCACTGCGCGAATACCGCATTCCTTACAAAGTCAGCGGGGGCACATCATTCTTCGAATCCGCCGAGATCAAGGATATCATCGCCTACCTGAGATTGCTGGCGAATCCGGAGGATGATCCCGCATTTCTGCGCATCATCAACACCCCCCGGCGGGGCATCGGGGCCTCGACTCTGGAAAAACTAGGCCTTCACGCAAACCAACGGCACAGTAACCTGTTTACCGCAGCCCGTGAACTGGGATTTCTGAACCAGCTACCGGAAAATGCACGTCGGCGGATGGAATGGTTTACCGATTGGCTACAAGGCAAAAAGCAACAATGCACCCAGACTGACCCCAACCTCTTGGTTCATGATCTGGTTGCCGATATTCATTACCGGGAATGGTTGCTTGAATCCTGCAACAACCGTAAAACCGCGCAAAAGCGAATAGACAACGTGAACGAGCTTCTAGCTTGGATCACGCGCCTAGCAAGCGATCAGGATCCGGCCGACGGGATTGATCAGTTGCTGTCACAACTCTCCTTGATGGATATCATCGAACGTAATAGCAGCGACCAATCCGCGGACGCCGTACAACTGATGACCCTGCACGCCGCCAAGGGGTTGGAATTTTCTCAAGTGTGGGTCGCCGGAATGGAAGAAGGACTATTACCGCACCACAGTCATCTCGATACCGGACAGTTGGAAGAAGAACGCCGCCTCGCCTATGTGGGTATCACCCGGGCCAAACGGCAGCTGACCCTCAGCTATGCCGTGCAACGCAGCCGCTATGGAGAATCCGTGGATTGCGAACCCAGTCGATTTATCAAGGAAATACCCAAGCAACATGTCACCTGGGAGGACGGTAAATCGGATCCTGCCAGCCCCGAGGCCCGCCAGGCCGGCAAGGCGCACCTATCTAATCTCAGGGCCTTGCTGAACGACTGATTCTCTGCCGATTACGCACAAAAAAAGCCCCGCTCTAGCGGGGCTCTGTCCATCACTTAATGGCGTATGGCCTTACATCATACCGCCCATACCACCCATACCACCCATACCGCCCATATCACCCATGCCACCACCGGCAGCACCGGCAGGCTCATCATCCTTGGGCATCTCAGCCACCATGGCCTGAGTGGTAATCATAAGCCCGGCTACCGAGGCAGCATTCTGTAGCGCAATACGGGCCACCTTAGTGGGATCGAGAATGCCCATATCGATCATGTCACCGAATTCGGAGGTAGCGGCATTGTAGCCGTAATTACCCTCGCCTTCCTCTACCTTGGCGAGAATCACCGAGGCCTCATCACCGGCATTAGCAACGATCTGGCGCAGCGGTTCCTCTAGGGCGCGACGGGTGATCTTGACGCCCACGTCTTGATCATGATTGTCAGCTGTTAGATCCTGAATACTGTCGCGAGCCCGCAACAGGGCCACACCACCGCCGGGCACCACCCCTTCCTCGACTGCAGCACGGGTCGAATGCAGGGCATCTTCTACACGCGCCTTCTTCTCTTTCATTTCGACTTCGGTAGCCGCACCCACTTTGATGACTGCAACACCGCCCGCCAGCTTGGCCATCCGTTCCTGCAGTTTTTCCTTATCATAATCGGAGCTGGATTCCTCAATCTGGGCACGAATCTGCTCGACCCGGGTCTTGATCTCCTCATGACGTCCCGCGCCATCGACCAGGGTAGAATTTTCCTTGGTGATGGTAACTCGCTTAGCGGTGCCCAGATCATCCAGGCTCGCCTTGTCCAGGGACAATCCAACCTCCTCAGAGATCACGGTAGCGCCGGTCAGCACGGCGATGTCCTGCAACATCGCTTTGCGACGATCACCGAAACCGGGGGCCTTGACCGCGGCAACCTTGACGATTCCACGAATGGTGTTGACCACCAAAGTAGCCAGAGCTTCACCTTCTACATCCTCGGAGATGATCATCAATGGCTTACCCGCCTTGGCTACGGACTCGAGCACCGGCAGCAGATCGCGAATATTGGAGAGCTTCTTGTCATGCAACAAGATGTAGGGGTCCTCCAGGTCCACGCTCATGGTGTCCTGATTGTTGATAAAATAGGGTGACAGATAGCCGCGGTCGAACTGCATACCTTCCACTACATCAAGCTCGTTGTCTAAGGCTGATCCCTCTTCGACGGTGATGACACCCTCTTTCCCGACCTTGTCCATAGCATCGGCGATGATCTTCCCGATAGTCTCATCTGAGTTGGCCGAGATGCTACCGACCTGGGCGATCGCCTTGCTGTCAGTGCAGGGCTTCGAAAGGTCCTGAAGCCCGTCGACGACGACCTGCACGGCCTTATTGATACCGCGCTTGAGATCCATTGGATTCATCCCGGCGGCCACCGCCTTGATCCCCTCACGATATATAGCCTGGGCCAATACCGTGGCCGTGGTGGTTCCATCACCGGCCACATCGGAGGTGTGGGAGGCCACTTCCTTGACCATCTGGGCACCCATGTTTTCGAACTTATCCTCAAGCTCGATCTCCTTGGCGACCGATACCCCGTCCTTGGTCACTGTGGGAGCCCCGAAGGACTTGTCTAAAACCACATTGCGCCCCTTGGGGCCCAAGGTCGCCTTAACGGCATTGGCCAAAACATTCACACCAGCTAACATGCGCTGGCGGGCATCTTCTCCAAAACGAACTTCTTTTGCACTCATGTAATATACCTTTGTCTTAAATCTGGTTGGTGAAAAGTGTCTTTATTCCTCGATAACGGCCATGATGTCATCTTCACGCATGACCACCAGATCATCACCACCCATCTTGATCTCAGTGCCGGAATACTTACCGAACAGCACCCTATCTCCTACCTTCACGTCAAGCGCTCGCAGCTCGCCATTGTCGGTGATCTTGCCGTTTCCTACGGCCAGCACCTCGCCCTTGATGGGCTTTTCGGTGGCGCTATCGGGGATCACGATACCCCCGGGGCTGGTACGCTCTTCTTCCATGCGCTTGATGACCACGCGATCATGCAAAGGACGAATATTCATATATAGATAATTCCTTACTAGTCAGTGTAAATCGATGTTTATTGCTTAGCTGTAAACCCTGGTTGCGCCCTATTTCGAAAACAGTCAAGCGGCTACAATTAGGGACTCGGGAGCGCAAAGCATTCTAATACCATTATTAGCACTCACCTAAAGCGAGTGCTAATAATAATCAGGATAAAAGGCTTGTCAAGAAGAATCATCACGCTTTTCTATGATTTCGCCTTCAATAATACGACCCTTACCTGCTCGTCGCTCGGCGGACTGATCCACATGGGCCTGGAACTTTAGCGAAAGACGGGCCAATATGGCGTACACGATAGCCTTGCGCGAAAAGGGTAACAGACACAGAAAACCGATGGCGTCGGTAAAAAATCCCGGGGTCAGCAGCAAAACCCCTCCGATCAGCAACGCCACCCCTTCGAGTATTTCGATGGCAGGCAATTCTCCTCGCCCGAGGTTGGCCTGAAACCGGTTCAGGGTCGCAAGCCCCTGCTGACGCAGCAACGCCGCCCCCAACACTGCCGTCAGCACAATGAGTAGGATGGTAGCCAATACACCAATCAGACCCCCGACCTTTATCAGCAGGTAGATCTCCAAAATAGGTACGACAATGATCAGTACCAGCAGTATGGAAAACGGATTCATGACTGCGCCTACACTCAACAGGGAACAATCAACAGAAGATGGGGGCTAGGATGTAAAAATCAATAAAGCCTGTCGGATTTAGGGCTGATCTACTACGAAAAAGCCGGATTTAGACAGATTTCCCTCGCTACGACTGCCTAAATCCGACAGGCTCCTGAGGGGTGAATGAAAACGCAATTACCACAAGTATAATAGTTGCCTGATCGATTAAAATAGTGGTTTTTTGCGTGATGGCTTAGTCACTCCCATAATAATGCTCAATAACTGAACGACTCATGCACGATAAACACCTCATCGTCTTCACGACCTATCCAAGCCAGAACAGTGCGCTGGCAGCGGCCCAGCGACTCGTTGAAAATGGACTGGCGGCATGCGTTAATGTGCTGCCACAGATCACCTCGGTGTACTATTGGAACAATGCAGTGCAAACCGAAGCCGAGTATCTGCTAATCATCAAGACCCAACAGAAACGTTATGACGCACTTGAAGCTGACATACGTGAACACCATCCCTATGAACTACCTGAGGTCATCGCCACTCCAATCTCACACGGATCGAAGGACTACCTGAGCTGGATAGAATCACAGACAAAAGATTTAACAAAATGATATGAAAAGATTAATTCTATTGTTAAGCATCCTGTTAGCACCACTTACCGGGATGGCGGCAGCAGTCGGCGAAGAATTACTCGAGCCGGAAAAAGCCTTTCAATTGGAAGCCCGGGTAAAAGATTCCGATACCCTTATTGCCCACTGGAAGATCGCCGATGGCTATTTCATGTATCGAAGTAAATTCTCCTTCAACAGCGATACCGATGGGGTAGTGCTGGGCGAAGCCAACTTCCCTGCCGGTAAAATCAAACATGATGAGTTCTTCGGTGAGGTGGAAATCTACCGAAATGAGATCAGCATCGAGCTTCCATGGTCGCACTCGAAAGCAGGGATCGACCGCTTAGAGCTTAAGACGGATTCACAAGGCTGCGCCGACATCGGGGTCTGTTATCCGCCCCTGACTCAAACCGTGGCGCTGATATTGCCGACCGGAGACGGGGCTGCCGCGCCCCCCCCTACTGGAGCAGAGTCATTGGTGGCATTGAAAGAACTCTCCTCCAATCTAGGGGGCAGCAGTGATGAGTTTCTAGAACCCGATCAGGCCTTTCAGTTAAGTGTAGATATTCAAGACGCCGGCACCTTGATCGTGCAATGGGAGATCGCTGAGGGATACTACTTGTACCGAGACAAAATTGGGTTTGAACTAAAGGATAGCGACGCGGTGGCTCTCGGTAGCCATTCTCTGCCGCAGGGTAAGATAAAGGACGATGAGTTTTTCGGCCGCATTGAGGTATACGAACATGACTTCCAAGTGGCCCTGCCGCTTAAGCGCACGGTGCAAACAGAAATTCCGCTCACGCTGATAAGCCGATATCAGGGCTGTGCCACTGCCGGCATCTGCTATCCACCGATCAGTAAATCATCCAACATTACCTTGCCCCCCAAGGCGCTTACCGTAGCCGCAAATACCTCTGCGCCCACAACGCCAAGCACAAGGCCGACAGCATTAAATGCTGACTCGAACCGCCAGGGGTTTCAATCCGAACAGGATCGTATCGCCCAAACTCTGGCCTCCGGAGCCGGATTGGTAACGGTATTGGCCTTTTTCGGATTTGGCCTGCTGTTGGCCTTCACCCCCTGCGTATTCCCTATGATTCCTATCCTGTCGGGGATCATCATCGGCCAGGGCAAGTCCATCACGACCAAAAAGGCTTTCACCCTGTCACTGGTGTATGTCCTGGCCATGGCGGCAACCTATACCATTGCCGGTGTGCTCGTGGGGCTGTCTGGGGAAAACATCCAGGTCTGGTTTCAGAACCCTTGGGTATTGAGTATATTTGCCGGCATTTTCGCCTTGCTATCCTTGTCGATGTTCGGATTCTATGAATTGCAGATGCCCAGCAGCGTTCAAGGCCGCCTGACTCAAATCAGCAACTACCAGCAAGGGGGAACCCTAGCCGGCGCCGCTATCATGGGATTTTTATCGGCATTGATCGTTGGACCCTGTGTCACCGCCCCCTTGATTGGGGCCCTGATCTATATCGCTAACACCGGCGATGCCCTATTGGGTGGTGTAGCCCTATTTTCGCTGAGCATGGGTATGGGTGCACCCCTGTTGGTCATCGGCACTTCGGCAGGCAAGCTGTTGCCCAAGGTGGGGCCCTGGATGGAAGCCACCAAGGCCGTATTCGGTGTACTATTACTCGGTGTGGGAATATGGTTGCTGGAACGTATTCTTCCCATTGAAGCCATCATGGTTCTCACCGGGGTGCTGCTCATCGTCTCGGCGATCTACATGGGTGCGATAGACACGATCAAACAGGGGACGTCGGGTTGGTTTCGGTTGTGGAAAGGGATAGGACTGGTCATGTTAATTTACGGCGCCCTGCTGCTGATCGGTGCTGCAGCCGGCAGTAAAAGCATTCTGCAGCCTCTCAAAGGGGTCGCGATAGCCGGCAACGCCACATCAGCAAATCAGCACGGACTAAACTTCGAGCGAATCAAAGGCATGCCCGGTTTGCAGCGCGCCCTGGAGAGAGCCAGCCAGTTGCAGCGACCGCTGATGCTCGACCTGTATGCGGACTGGTGTATCAGTTGCAAAGAGATGGAGGCCTACACTTTTACGGATTCGAAGGTTCAAGCGGCATTGAAAAATGTAATTTTAGTGCAGGCCGACGTCACAAGCAATGACGAAGCAGACCAGCTATTACTCAAAGAACTCGGTCTGTTTGGTCCGCCGGCAATTCTTTTCTATCCCGAGAACGGGCAGGAACAACGCCCTTATCGAGTAGTGGGTTTCATGCCTGCCGAGCAATTCAGTCAGCA
>JAAEPA010000407.1 GCA_024222475.1 Gammaproteobacteria bacterium
CACATCAATCACGCGGCGTTGTGATGAATCGCGTTTGAAGGGGCCGAGGGAAAAAACGTCATTCATCGTCATGTCGTGCAACATATTATGAACGCAAAGCAAAGGAAATCGTTTTTTGTCGTATTCGTCATGCTGATATTGACACTCGTGCTCAACGTGCCGTCCCTGTACGCCCAGGATCCAACCCCAACACCGGAGGAGGAAGAAGAAGAATATGAATACGCCGACTGCGGTATTGTCATAGATGATGCTGATGAGTCCCCGTGTTTTTTGGGAATTTGGGCGGGGCAGATCAATTATGACGGGTTGGGAAAAGATGACGGACCGCGCCTGTCATGGCGTATTCCCACCGATGGATTTGTTTGGGCAACCTGGACGCCGGATTACAAGAGTCTTAACGGCCCGGTGGAAGTATTTGTCACGGTTCCACTCTATCGCCCGGTAAATTTAAATGATCCAGAGCAAGAAACAGAGCCAGAGCAGGGGACAGAACAAGAACAGCAAGAAGAAGAAGATGGCGAATGGGCAGAGAACGTCACGTACTATGTGAAATCGCAAGAAGAGGCAGAATTAAAGGACGTGCAGATTAATCTGCAAGAATACGAGGGCGGGTTGGCTCCATTGGGAACATTCGAGTTTGACGGCACTGAGGCGTATGTCGGGTTGCTTTATGCTGGTGGGGCACCAGAGAATCAATATGTCCCGGTTGATGCCGCCTGTTTCGGCGCAAATTGTCCAATCATCGGAGATATTACACCCCCGTTAATCGAAGATGTGAAAGACGGAGCAGATGACGGTAGTTTTTATTTCGAAGCCAAAGTCACGGATGATGGCTCCGGCGTGGGGAATGTCGGGTTAGTGTTAAATGGCGTCACCTACCCCATGACGACGAGTGGCAATGACATCTATGGCGTTCAAGTTCCTTATGAACCTGGACAAGACGCGGATTGGATGATTATCGCTGTTGATAATTCCGGTAATGACGCTGAATGGATTCCGGGAATAGGGTATATTGTTCGTGGTATCGGTTTAGGATTAGGGATTTCATTAGATGCCTTCTGGCAGGTAAAAACGGGAAATTGGGGGAGTCAACCTGCGCCATCTGATTGGAAAGAATGCAGTGGGTTTTGCGGCGATCCGATTGATACACGCACCGGAAACCTGTTCGAACAGATGCAGCTTGTCAATCTGCCGGGACGACCGGAAATCAATTTCACCATTAGCTACAACAGCCAGGGCGGCAGAGTCGGCATCTTCGGTGAAAGCTGGGTGCATGGCTATAATTCTCATGTCACGGAGATGGATAATCCGGCCTTTCAGGGGGCCTTCGTGCAGTACCCGGATGGCAAGTCTTTAACATTTAGCGGCCCTGATTTCACACCGGAACTGGGTGTTTTTGACATCTTAGAACGCGATGGTGAAGGATTCAAACTGACCAAGAAAGACAAGTCTGTGCTCTATTTCGACAGTTACGGCGATCTTTCCCGCATGGAAGACGCCAACGGCAACGGCTTAACCTTTACTTATTCCGAACAGACTGAATTTGTCAACATCTCGAAACTGGCATTAATCAAGGCTGACGGTGGTAGAGAGATCACTTTCGATTACAATGACGTCGGACTGGTCAGCCAGATGAATCTGCCGGAAGGCAAAATCCTCACATTCGAATACAATGAAACTGATGATCTGGTGAAGCTTGTGAACGGTGAGGGTGAAACCATCGTGTATGAATACGAAAATCACAGCATCGTTAAAAAGATCAGTCCCGAAGGTCACGCCTATTACACCAATACCTATGACGATCAGCGGCGCGTGACAAAACAGGTTGCCGGAACCGAGTGGACGCATGAGATGGAATACGGCGAAAATCAGACGGTTGTCACCAACAGAAACGGACAGAAGTTTACCTATTTCTATAATGATGACGGCTTAATGATCGCGAATGAGGATGAAAGCGGCAACCGGACGAGTTTCGAATATAACGAAGACAAAAAAGTCATGGCTGAAACCAATGCCGAAGGCGGACGTTATGAATACGACTACGATGACAATGGGAATCAGATCGAGCAAAAAGACCCGCTGGGCTATGTTGTCGAGCGCGAGTTTGACCAGATCTTCAATAAACCGCTGTATGAGAAGAATCAGAATGGACGGGAAACCCGATGGGAATATGATGAGAAGGGCAATCTGACCAAAATCGTCAATGCCGCAGGGAATGTGTCTACTTTCTCATACAACCAGTATGGTCAACTGATAACCTCTACTGACTTTAACGGCAACACAACCACCTTCGCCTACACGCCGGCCGGGGATCTGGCGAGCGTGACCGATGCGTTGGGAAATGTCACGACATTCGAATACGACGGATTAGGGCGTATGACGAAACGCGCCAATCCGTTGGGCGTGGAGTTTGCCTACCAGTAGGATTTGAATGACAATCTGCTGGAAATCAGCGGGCCATTAGGCTACCGGGTGCAGTTTGTGTATGACCGCAATAATCGTCTGGTCACGCAGATCGACCCAAAAGGCGGGCAGATTCAATTGGAATACGATCCATCGGAAAATCTGACGGCGCAGATTAATGAGTTGGGTTTCCGTACCGCCTTCGAGTATGGATTGATGAATGAGAAGCTCAAGATGATCGATCCCGAAGGCCGCGTGACCGAATATGGCTATACGCCGCGCTACAGCGTGGCGGAAATCATCACGGCCGCCGGAACAACGGCTGAAGCCGTTACTACGAACGAATATAACGGGCTGAAACTGCCGGTGAAAGTGATTGATCCCGAAGGCCGGGTCACACTGTTTGAGTACGATGATCTTTTTCGGATTGTGAAAGTGATTCAGGATGCCGAGGGCGATGCGGTTGTCACGCAGTATGAATATAATCCCACCGGACAGGTAGTGAAGGAGATTGACGCCAACGGCCATGCCGCGCTCTACACCCTTGATGCACTGGATCGCATTATCAAGAAAGAAGACGCAGAAGGACAGGTTACGACCTTTGAATATGACGCGCAGGGGAACATGATCAAAAAGATTAACCCGCGCGGCTATGCCAGCGTGTATGAATATGACGCCTTGAACCGTTTAGTCAAAGCCATAGATGCCTTAGGCGGCACAAGCGAATTCGAATATGACGCCAATGGTAATCTGATCAACGCCAAAAATCCGAACAAGATTGTGACCCACTATGAGTATGACGAGTTAGACCGCATGGTGCAGAAGGTTGAGAATTCCGTGCCGGTTGGCCCGGCGGCCGGCGATGCGAATGTGACCACGGCTTACGAATATGATCTGAATGGGAATCTGGTGAAAATTACCAATCCACGCGGCTACAGCACGACTTTCGACTATGACGCGGCCAATCGCACGCTCAGCATCACTGACGCCAAAGGCAACAGCATTGTCTATGAATATGATAAGGTCAATAATCGCATCAAAACCAGCGACCGCAATGGCAATATCACGACGCAGGTCTATGATGAGCTGAATCGCCTCGTGCAACGCCTGAATGCGGAAAATCACAAGACGCTGTACGCCTACGATAAAGTCGGTAATCTGACAGGATTGACCGATCCCCGCAGTTATGTCACCCAATTTCAGTATGACGGCCTCAACCGCCGCATAACGAAGATTGACGCACTGGAGGGTCTGACGCAGTACGAGTATGACCCGGCCGGCAATTTGCTGGCGAAGATTGACGCCAACGGTCATGCCAGCGGCTATGAATACGATCAGGTCAACCGCCTGACCAAAAGCACTAACGCCGAAGGTCATGCAGCCGTTATTAGCTATGATGCCAATGGTAATCCGGTGGAGTTGACCGACCGTAACAGCAACAGCACGCGCTTGAGTTATGATGAGTTAGACCGTCTGGTGCTCAAGATTGACGCCTTGCAGGGGCAGTGGCGTTATGTCTACGATCCGGTGGGCAATCTGTTGACCGAAATCGACGCCAACGGGCATGAAGACACCTATTTGTACGATGCCCTGAACCGCGTCCTCAGCATCACCGACGCCGAAGACAACAGCACGATCATTGCGTATGATCTGAACGGCAACCGGGTAAAGGTGATTGACGGCAACGGCAACGCCGCGATCTTGAGCTATGATGAGTTAGATCGTCTGGCTTCCAGGACAAACGCGGAGGATGAAACCACGTCATTCGTGTATGATGCCGAAGGCAACCGCACCGATCTGATTGAGGCGGATGGGATTGTCACGAAATATGACTATGATAAAATTTATCGGCTGATTGCCGTGATCCAAAACTTCCAGGGTCAGGGGGACGAGAACGCGGATGTCAATGTGGATACCAACTATAGCTACGATCCGAACGGCAATCTGGTTGAAATCCTGAACCCCAACGAGAATGCCACGCGTTTCGAGTATGACCCGCTCAATCGCCAGATCAAGGAGCTTGACGCCGAGGGCAACTCCTGGACATTCGAGTACGATCCGGTGGGCAACCGCACGGTCAGAGTGGACGCCAAAGGCCAGACCACGAGTTACCAGTATTATCCTGATAACCAAGTGCAGCAGATCCGCTACGATAACGGCACGTCGGTGGCCTACGGCTACGACCCGAATAACAGCCGCACCAGCATGGTTGACCATATCGGCGCAAGTAATTGGACGTATGATGCGTTGAACCGGGTGACAGCGGTGGACGACGCTTTAGGTCGCCAACTGACTTATGCTTACGACCCGGTCGGCAACCGTGTGAGTCTGACCTATCCTGACGGCAGAACCGCAAAATACGGCTATTACAAAAACGACTGGCTGCAATCCCTGACCGACCCGGAGAACGGCGTCAGCACCTATCGGCGAGACGGTGTGGGCATGACGACCCAGATTCTCAATCCCAACGCGACCTTTACCGGGATTCAGTACGATAAGGTCAACCGCATCCTGCAAATTGCCAATCAGGGCAAGAAGTTGAACAGCGGCTTCAAATACGAGTATAACGAGGTCGGACACCGCACTCGCATCGAAGCCAGCCACGCCTGGCGCACGAAGGACGCGCTCACGACAACTTACCGGTACGACGGACTGCGGCGGCTCGTCAAAAGCGAGGATTCGGAAGGCGACTGGAATACCTACGAATACGACCGCGCCGGAAACCGCCTGAGCTACGCAACCAATGATAACGGCGCGACCAATAATCCGAAGGACGCCCTGAGTCGGGCCTATAGCTACAACAGCATCAATCAGGTGCTTTCGGTTGTGGAAGAAGGCCAGAAGAAGAAAGACGCCAAAACCACGATCTTTGAATACGATGCCAACGGCAACCGCGTCAAAAAGGAATTCCCCGGCCCGCAAGGCCCGCAGGTGCAAGGGACGCTGTACAGCTACGACCCGGAAAACCGCCTGACGGAAGCCTTGAATTATCAGGGGAATGAGAAGGGGAATACGATTGAGCGTGACATCACGACGATGGAGTATGACGGTCTTGGCCGACGGCTGGTCAAAACCCGCGATAACAAAGAAGGCGGCGGCGGAGCCAAACGGGTGGAATACACCTTTGACGG
>JAAEPA010000408.1 GCA_024222475.1 Gammaproteobacteria bacterium
AGAGGAAGCTATTGAAAGAGGGGCGATCCGGGGTATCTATGGTTTATTCACAGCCATATCTACCTAACTAAGAAGGCCCCCTCATGAAACAAGCATACCTTATCCACCAGGGTTTAGACGAATTTGCTGCGGCGCGGGAGCAATTCGCTCAACTTATCCAAGAGCTACAGTCGGCTGGCAACCTTGAGTTGGAGCATAGCGACATCGAGGCACTGATATGGCAAGAGGGCAACGAGCTTCTGAGGCGGCTGTTGCAAGGACATCTTGATTTACGCAGCGCCCGAGAGCCCAAACGCGAGCACGTCATCGGCGGTGATGGGGTGATACGCAGCCATCGCCGGGCAGGGTGTACTCGTCTGTTGATGAGTCTGTTCGGAGAGGTTACTGTCAAACGCATGGGTTATGGAGCGAGTGATAAAGCGAGTGTTTTCCCGCTGGATGCGCAGCTCAACCTCCCGCGGGATAAATACTCCCATGGATTGCGCCAACGCGTTGGCGAAGAAGTGGTCAAGGGCTCATTTGACGACGCGGTGAGCAGCGTAAGGCGCAGCACCGGCGGCAAGGTGGCTAAGCGTCAGAGCCAAGAGATTGCGGTGGAACTCAGCCAAGACTTTGAGGTCTTTTATGACGGCGGCCGAAGTGATGGGCCGGAACAGACCTCAGATCCGTTGATTCTGAGTGAGGACGGCAAGGGCATTGTGATGCGCACTGAAGACCTACGAGAGGCCACCCGCAAGGCGGCGCAGGGGGCTAAGCACAAGCTCAAAACACGCCTGAGTCAAGGTGAGAAGAAAAACCGTAAGCGCATGGCAATGGTGGCCACGGTGTACAGTATTGCTCGGCATTATCGCCGTCCTGAGGCCATTATGGGTTTAGAGGAGGATCAGGATGATTCAACGCCTAGGCCACGGGCACGCAACAAACGGGTCTGGGCGAGCGTGGAACGTGATCCAGGCAAGGTCACCGAGGAGCTGTTCGAGGAGGCGCATCGGCGTGATCCCGAGCAACGCCGCCCGTGGGTGATGCTGGTCGATGGGCATAAGGATCAACTCAAGCATATCTTGGCCCATATCAAGCACTTTGGTGTTGAGGTTG
>JAAEPA010000409.1 GCA_024222475.1 Gammaproteobacteria bacterium
CGATCATGTTCGGAGAGTGAAAACCCAAACCGGCATATTTGTGCTTTCTTACTTCACCCAATGACATATCGGCATCACCCCGGCTGAACATTGGGTGACCAGCTCCACAGTACAAATTCATTTGTTCTTCGTAGAACGGGTAATAAGCCAGGCTTGACGATTTCCGGTGGGTAGGAATGAATCCAATATCGAAACGGCCATCGAGAACACCGCTTTCAATAACATGGGTAGGCTCCATATAAAGCTCGAGCTGGACCTGGGGGGCAATTTCCTCCAACAGGGTGAATGTTTGTGAAATCCGGGCCTGCGGATTCGTAATGGTTTTATCGAACAAGGCAATCGCCAAGGTCCCTTTTATCTGCCGGTGAGTTTCATTGACATCGGCCTGAAAAGTATTGATCGCCGAGAGCAGGCGCGAAGATGCATTTATGACGCGCTGTCCCTCTGCCGTCAAGGCAAACCCGGCGGGTCCTCGCGTACACAACTTTAACCCGAGACGTATCTCGAGATCGCTGAGATGCCGGCTGATCGTGGAGCGACCGATATTCAGTTCAAGCTCCGCGGCAGCAATTCCGCCACATCTCACGATCGTGTGAAATATTCGCAGCAGGCGGATGTCGACATCGCTTACCCGTCCAAGAATTGCCTTTCGGACCATGATGAATGTTTCGTAAACTACGAACTTTTGTGTGATAACTTAATATATATGAAACAAACTCATGATGATAGGATGATTCGCAAGACTCAATGGCAGGCGTGATAAAAAAATCCCAAAACCGGGGCGCCAACCATATACAATAGAGTTGACACGATGGGGGAGATGTCGCTGCATAGCAGTTTTCCCACTTATCCAAAACCGATGTAAAGAGGGTGACGGAGCCTGATACCCGTCACAAAATCTTAGCAGCAAAGTGAGGAATCAATAATGAAATATTTTACCAAACTCGCAAAAGCAGCCGTAATCACAGTGGGTGTGCTTGCGTTCTCCAGCACAACTGCGGTGGCCAAGTCATTCAAGATCGCGGTCGGGGACTCCGGCGGCAGCGCCCAGCACGAACTCGGCAAGAAGTTCGTCGAAGAACTCGAGAAGCGCACCGACGGTCGACACACTGCCAGACTGTTCCTGAATGGACAACTCGGCAGCGAGCAGGACACGGTCAACGACGCCGCCATCGGCACCTTGGACTTTTCACTGCTGGCGATTAACAACATCACACCCTTTTCACCAACCGTCGGCGTCATGACGCTGCCTTACGTTATTCTCAGCCTCGAGGATGCCGAGAAGCTGACCCAGGGCGAAGTCGGAAAAGAATTGAC
>JAAEPA010000410.1 GCA_024222475.1 Gammaproteobacteria bacterium
GGATAAAACCCGCAATTGGGGGCCATCTGCACTCCATTGCCGATCTTTATAGAACCTTCGTATGCCGAAAACTGACAACGAGGTTGAACATGGCTATTTTCACCTATCGACAAACTTCCTCCCTGCCCAAGCTCTATCGTCCCTGCCTGATGCACACTGCTTTTGTTGCCAATGCTCAGCACACCATCACCATCGGCATCATAAACGATCACTCCATCGCCAACGAATATGTGATCCCCGAGCTTGAGGCTACAACATCTTAACGAAGCACTGGGCGATATATAGCCCCTTTTGCTTAATCGGGCAAGGTAACGGCGGGCCTTGTACGGTGGCACAAAAAGGCCAGCCATTCGAGTGGCGAAACGCCCGCCAATACCACTACCGGAAAACAACAGCCAAAAACGCGCCCACATAAGCACTGGTCGGGAAGGTTTGATTTTCCGCCTGTTCATCGAATCGGCATTCTTATTGTCACCATAAATAGCGCGCTGCAATGCGCTTGGAGGAACGAGTCATGATACACGCTGCGTATGATTTTATCTCACACCTTGAGGGATTGATTCGATGAACGAATTTGGGATCAGAAGGAGCAGTGGCATAGGGAGTGCCGTTAACGAACCTAAGGATGAAATCCTCATTTCGGCTCCAGGGATAGATGATATAGCTATACGGATCAACAGGTTGTGATATTTTGACGCGATTACTAGCAGTGATCTAGGCGCAGTTTTAGGCTGCTCCGCTAAACAGCCCATCGTCCTTTCTATGATCCGTGAATCGTCTTGCTTTGTGATTAAAAAGCGGTAAGCTTCCGAACGCTACGGGTATGGCATTGACGCGTAAGGATAGCTTATTATGTATAGTTTCAGCCACCGCAGCAGCAACTTCTTGTAGCATAGGCCCCTTTATTTCCAACCTCATCTCGATTTCATCAAGTTCGTCTTTCCGATAAACATCAACGGCAAACTCACCCACCTCTGGAAACTTACGCACAATATTCTCGATAGCACTGGGAAAAACATTTATTCCTCTAACCACCAGCAAATCGTCAATCCGACCGATTACCCCCCCATCCAACCAACGCTGCATATGACCATCGGCACCCATGATTGATTGCATCTTCACCCGATCACCGGTCCGATAGCGTATGACCGGCATCCCAATACGCCCCAGATTAGTGACTACCAACTCTCCATCTTGAACCGATGTCCCGGTCTCCGGATCGATCACCTCAAAGATAAACTCATCATCGTTGAGCTGAAGACCCTGAGTACCTTCACGCTCAAATCCCCAAGCCCCCACCTCAGTAGAACCCGCATGATCATAGCAACGAGCTCCCCAGGCCTGCTCGATACGCCTTTTAACCGCCGGCAAACTGGCCCCCGGCTCACCGGCCTGAATGGTAATACGCATACTGCTGTTCGCCATATCGATACCGTCCTCCTGGGCTACCTCGGCTAGGTGCAGCGCATAGGTAGGAGTACAAACCAATACCGTTGCCCGATGATCAACGATCGCCTTTGCCCGCTGGCGGGAGGACATCCCACCACCGGAGATCGCCAAAGCGCCCAACTTCTGCGCCCCTGCAAAGGCGCTCCAGAAGCCGATGAATGGGCCAAACGAAAACGCAAAAAAGATACGGTCTTCCGCAGTAACGCCCGCAGCTCGAAAGACAGAGGCCCAGCAATTTGCCCACCAATCCCAACTCTCGGCGGTATCCAGCATCTTCAAGGGTTCCCCGGTTGTCCCCGAGGTTTGGTGGATACGTATGTAGTGAGCCAGCGGAAAGGTTAGATTCGTCCCATAGGGAGGATTATTTATCTGGTCTAGGGATAGCTCGGATTTGATCGTGAATGGAAGCCGTCGAAAATCATCGATCGATTGAATGTCTTGTGCAACCTTTATTCCGGCGTTATTCAGCTTTCCCCGGTAAAAATGATTGTTCTTAAGAACCGCCTCTAACATCAGTTGAAGCCTGTTAAATTGAACAGACGTTAGAGAATCATCCCCATTGGAAACCAAACCGGATGCGGCAAATTTATCTCCCACAACAAATCTCCTTAGCTAGACAAGCCGAAAATAGGTAATACCTAGATCCTGAAAATAAGACCCACCCGCAGGGATCTTGGTATTACTGCTGAACAGGCAATCCTTCACTACCTAACTCAAACCACTCGGTTATCATCATTGCCGGTTCCCCTCTCACGATGATCCTGTAGGTGCGAACCATGGAGCATTCGCTCGCCAAACTGCGCATCTCTCCGGGAAGGTCGCTCGCCGGCTCCTTGCCATACCACAACAACTCACGATATTGTTCGGTTCGTCCATTCAAAAGCATTCTACCCAAGCCTTCGGGAATATGCTCCTCTACAGGCTGCACAGCCTGCTTCACTCGATATGGGACAACTAAAGAGGCGGCAGACGCATAGATGCGATCACTGTACTTACCACGCAGTAGCACGCGACGCGAAACAACTTTCCCCCCTTTATCTAATTTCAACCAGGCATGAGGTTTCCTCAGCAACTCTCGGGTTTCTCCCAGTCTAACGATGTCGATAGGCTCCATCATATAGGCTTCGAGAAACCTCGTAACCGTGCCATCAATGACTAGCAAGGCCCGCTCAACGGGACTAAGCGTGCGTAGATTCAGATCCTGAAAATTAGCAGGACGATGTTGCTGAGCAACGAATATGCTTGCCAGAGGATCGAATCCGGTTTTGATCAAGGGCTCATCCGCCTCATTTTCCTTATGCTTATCCACCGCGGCCTGACGGTCAGCATTTGATCGATCACTCAGCATAACTTAAACCTTTAACGGAAGGAACATATTCAGACCTAGACTTTACAAGCAAAATCGCTTGCAGAATCTAGCCCGGTTTTCTATGAATTCGCGTGATGATCGCGCAGAATAGCACAATGATTATGACCAACTTCACATTCAACCACAATCTACCATCAACCATAAAAACCCACCATCCTGACAGGGCTGGCAAATTATTGTACATACGGCTAACGACAGTCCCACCCAGCAAGAATTTCGGACAGCCGCCTATATGGCTACTGCCGCCTTGATATGAGGATGAAAACGATAGCCCTGGAACTCGAAATCTTCGTACTTAAAATCGAAAATAGATCCCACCCGCGAGTTGAGCGTCATGATGGGCAAGGGGTAAGGTTCCCGACTGAGTTGCAACCGTGCTTGCTCAATATGATTCAGATACAAATGAACATCGCCAAAGGTATGCACGAACTCCCCAGGCTTGAGTCCGGTGACCTGGGCTATCATCAGCAGCAGCAAGGCATAAGAGGCTATATTAAAGGGTACACCGAGAAAAACATCGGCACTGCGCTGATAGAGCTGGCACGACAACCGGCCCTCGACGACATAAAACTGGAAAAAGGCATGGCAGGGAGGCAGGGCCATTTGATTCAGTGCCCCGACATTCCATGCACTGACTATCATGCGGCGTGAATCGGGATCGCGCTCTATCAGTTCGATCACCTTGGCAATCTGATCGATACCCTGCCCTTGGCCGGTATCCCAGTTCCGCCACTGTGATCCGTAGATCGGTCCTAGGTCGCCTTTTTGGTCCGCCCACGCATCCCAGATCGTAACTCCATTGTCACGCAAATAACCCACATTGGTATCCCCCTTGAGAAACCAAAGCAGTTCGTAGATGATAGAGCGCAGATGTAGCTTTTTGGTGGTCACCACTGGAAAACCATCATCGAGATTATAACGTGCTTGATAACCGAACAGGGACAATGTACCCGTCCCGGTACGGTCTTCCTTGCGTACCCCCTGTTCGAGTACATGTCGCATCATATCGAGATACTGTTTCATGTTTCAGCGATCTCTCAAACCGTTTGTTGATGATCTTTAGAAGCCGTATATACCCAAAATATCAAAATGATTCCTGCGACAATCATGGGAATAGAGAGTAAATGCCCCATAGTAAGCCAGCCAAAGGCTACGAAACCGATATGAGCGTCCGGTTCGCGCGCAAACTCCACGGCAAATCGAAACAGGCCATAAGCGATAAGAAACAGGCCGGATACCGCCCCTGCCGGTCTAGGCCTGCTGGAAAACAACCACAGAATGCCAAACAAGGCCACACCCTCCAGCAAGGCCTCATATAATTGGGAGGGATGGCGCGGCAACGAACCGGCATGAGGAAATACCATCCCCCAGGGCAAGTCTGTCACCCTCCCCCATAATTCTGCATTGATAAAATTTCCAATACGCCCGGCACACAGACCAATAGGAACCAGGGGGGCGATAAAATCCATGGTTTTCCAAAACCCTAGGCCAAGCTGTTTCTGATACATCCAGATCGCCAGCAACACCCCCACAAATCCACCATGAAAACTCATACCACCTTGCCAGATCTTGAATATCAGCAACGGATCTTCCAGGAACTGAGATAGGTTGTAGAACAACACATAACCGATACGCCCCCCCAGAATCACCCCCAGTACGCCATAAAACAGCATGTCACCGACCTGCTCCGGCTTGATGCTGATGTAATCCTGCTTTGCGCGCCGTTTTCCAAGCCATAAAAAGGCTAAAAACCCAATCAGATACATCAGTCCATACCAGTGCACCTTCAAAGGCCCAAGACTGATGGCAATAGGATCGATATTCGGGTAAGTCAACATGGCAACAATGTTAGCACGAGGTGGTTTGAATTTTTATGTGTACATCCAACACGGATGGATCTTCAGGAACGCAAAGAGAGTCGAGTTCGTCGCAAAGCAAGGCACAATAGGTAATGACACCTATTTACGCAAATCTAGGGAAAGACTATAACTTTATTATTCTCCTACATTTCCTTTGGTTAAGAAAGCCTAGCGATGAACAGATTTCTACTTTACCGAGACCAGCCTAAATTCACAGCAGAAGTATTTCTATTCTGGCTGATACTGTTTAGCGCTTCCGCGACTATAGCGGCCGAAGTGAACATAGACATCGATTTCGACGACAGGAACCGGGATCTTAGTATGTTCTGGAATGGATCCGGACTCAACCGCGACACGGCAGATTACAATGCCGGGGTTCAGCGGCAGAATATGTTACTCATCGGCTCCATCCCCCATCAAGGCAGCCTCTATATGAGGCCCCACGACCTACTTGAACTAGTCACCGCCACCGGTCTGGGGACTCATAATCCGCTATATGACTGGTCGACACTCGATGACTTCTTAGATGTCATCGTATTGAGTGGCCAGAGGTTGTTTTTTGAGATGATGGGAAATCCATCAGGATATTTCACCGACTTTCTGAATGATACCCAGGTGAGCGCCTGGCGGCAGTTGGTCAGTGATATGGTAGAACATCTGGAGGCTCGCTATGGAAGGGCGGAGGTAAGGAGCTGGTATTTTCAGACTTGGAATGAATCCAATAAGCGTTGGCGGGTGCCCAAGGGCAGGAATAAATTTAATAACTATTACAAGGCCACGACAGAAGGATTGCAGGACAGCGATCCAAAATTGCAAATAGGTGGCCCAGCCATAAACAACCTGCTGAAACGGGGGAAGCTCAGCAGTTTTATGGACCGGTTTCTTAAGCGCATCGTGGAAAAAAACTTGCCGCTCGATTACATCTCCTATCATGTGAAGGGTCTGCCAAAGGCACAGGTGAATGCCGAAATCTCTGCATTGGACATAATACTGGATAAATACCCAGGATTTTCAGATCGGCTGTTTTTTAACGAGGAGGCCGATTCGGAAAACGGCTGGTGGCGGGATTTCGAACACCGGGCGACACCTTGGTATGCGGCCTTCATCGCGAGGAATATCAATGAGCACCTGACCAGAATCATTACCGGAAAAGGTCTGAACTACCGCCTTGCTAACGACAACGCCTTTTTGCGTTTTAAATCGACCCCATCCTGGAACCAACGCAGCCATTTTGCACAATTCGGTGATGACGAGCAGCAATTTGCCCTGATTAAGAAACCCGCCCATAACGTCATGACCATGCTGTCGTTATTGGGTGATAAACATTTTGCGCTCGATTCCTCCATGCTGGATGACGAGATAAATGCGATTGCGACGGCGCGCGGTGCAGAACAAATAGCCGTTCTGGTTTACCACTATTCGGATGATACCGACAGAAGGAACGAATCCAAGCGCATTGCTTTGAATCTAAGCAATCTACCCTTCAACGCCGGCAAGGTGGCCCACTATCAAATAGATCAGAATCATGGCGACACCTTTTCCCAGTGGCAAGCTATGGGCTCTCCACAATTGCCGTCGGATAACGAGATCACGAAACTCAGAAATGCGCAGGAATTGAGTCTCGTAGAAAATGGCTTATTCAATATTTCGGAAAACAGATTGCAGAGGGAGTTCGACCTGGCAATGCCCGGTGTGAGCCTGTTTTTAATCAGCAAGCGCCCGGCGGCCAAGCCACAAAAGGTCACCGGTCTGTATGCTGAACACTTCAACTCGATTTCCGGCAATAGGGACGATATCCTTCTGAAATGGGATAGCAACTCACGCTTCATTCAGAGCTACGAAGTGCTATTTTCGAACTCCGAAGCCGGTCTCTACTCGCGGGTTAATGAGCCGGATATCATCTCTACCGCATTCATTCACCAGTTGAAATTCCCCTTCGGTGGAGGGTACTACAAGATTGCCGCTGTAGACTATTGGGGACGCAGGGGGGCTGCGACCAATCCGCTTCATGTCACCGGCGATAGCAGTCCATCAGGACCGGAGCTTGTTCCCATTGGCAACAAGACCGTGTCAGAAGGCAATCTACTGAGCTTTGATGTAAATGCTAATAATCCCGGTGGCAGGATAGCGTCGCTGAACGCCAATCTCAGCGGTCTTCCATCCAGTGCGGACTTTGTAGATAACAGCGATGGTAGCGGGCGGTTCAGCTGGACACCTCAAGTAGGTGATGCCGTAGGCAGTCCCTATAACGTGAACTTTGTAGCTATGGACCCGGATGATCCTAACCTCAAGGACAATGAAGCGATCGATATCACGGTTACGGCAGTGGCGAACACCATTACCAGGGAGGCCGAAAATTATGATCTCAATACCACCCGTGGAGGGCACGAATGGATTCCAAATGCCACTGAAGGTCATTCCGGAACGGGCGCGATGCGGGCCATGCCGAATATCCGTGTAAAACATGATAAGAATTACGCACAAAATAGCCCCCGACTAGATTACCAGATCAATTTTTCGACCCCGGGCACTTACCATGTTTGGATTCGCGGCATAGGCCGAGGCGGTGGCTCCAACTCGGTACATGCAGGACTCAATGGCGCGGAGATTGCCGGCAGCGCGACCATCAGTATCCCGCCGACGCGCCGCCAGTATTTGTGGAGCGACGGAACCCATACCATTGAAGTGCCTACCAGTGGGGTACATACCATCAACGTTTGGATGCGTGAAGATGGTACGGTCTTCGACACAATGGTGTTAACGACCGACTCGGAGTTTGATCCTAGTGGTCTATCAACATAGTATTGATAGACCACTAACACATTGTAAGGAATGTATCGCACACCGTTAGTTACTCCAACTGGCACCGAAGACGGGCGATCATTCGGCGCCAGTTAGGAAAGTTATTTCATTCGCATTCCTCAGCTCCCGTTTTCCATTCAGGTCCTGTGGTTAAGAGACAACGGCCACTCGCTACGCTATGTTTACAGGATTGTATCTACATCAGCCCTAGAGAAAACCCTGTCATGACAAATCGCAAAAACCGCCTCGCTGACCAAACCAGCCCCTACCTGCAACAGCATGCCGACAACCCGGTGGACTGGTACCCTTGGGGTGAGCAAGCCCTGCAAAAGGCACGCGATGAGGACAAGCCTATACTGCTTTCCATCGGTTATTCGGCCTGTCACTGGTGTCACGTTATGGCTCACGAGTCGTTCGAAGACGCCGCGACCGCTAAGCTCATGAACGCACTCTATATCAACATCAAGATCGATCGTGAAGAACGTCCCGATCTCGACAAGATCTATCAGACCGCTCACGGCCTGCTAACCCAGCGCACCGGTGGTTGGCCATTGACCATGATTCTCACTCCGGGTGATCAAATCCCCTTTTTCGGGGGCACTTATTTTCCTGAAACCCCGCGTCACGGTCTACCGGGATTCGCCGAACTATTGCGGCATGTTGAGCACCAGTATCGGCAGCATCGCAGCAAGATCGCAGCCCAAAATGACGCCATGAGCAAAGCATTGAGCAAGATCTATGGCCCTCAAGGCCGCCCTGCCCCACTGGAATTCAGCGCCGGCGTCAGGGCCCGAGACGAACTCGAACAGGCCTTTGATTCCCAACACGGCGGTTTCGGTTCAGCCCCCAAGTTTCCTCATCCCAGCAACTTGGAGTTTTTATTACATCACTGGTCCGCCAGCACACAAGGAGGAAACCCCGATCAACGCACCCTGCATATGGCGGCCCTAACACTGAAAAAAATGGCCCTAGGAGCCTGTCCGAGAAGCTAGTCGGATTTACAGCCATAGCAGATGAAATCAATCATCCGGTAGCACCCAATCCGCTGGCGATAGCATTTACTGTCAGCAACAGTTGCAGCAGCGTTTTCTCCGCTGCATGGTGGTCACCGTCTTGCCGCCATTGCCGCAACAGTTCGATTTGTTGACCATGCAGTCGCCACAGCCCTTCCTGGCGCAGCCTAATCATCTGGTGAGTGTTGGGACGACGCTCTGACAAAGGACCTTTATAAATGAGCTCCAGCATCTGCCGAGTACGCTCATGTTCGGTCAAAATCAAATCCATGAACCGCTTTCGGACTTTGCTGTTTTCCACCAGAGTAGCATATCGGTTCATGACAGTTGTATCCGCCAAAGCGATGCTGGTAGCCACGCTGCTGATAAGGTAGTGCAGGGGTGGCCAATCAAAGACCTGCTTTCGCAGGGCGGCGAAAGCTTCAGCGTCACTGCTGTGCAATGCAGCCATCGCGCTGCCCACGCCATACCAGCCTGACAGATAAAAGCGGGATTGGCTCCAGCCAAAAACCCAGGGAATAGCCCGCAAATCAGCCAGGGTTTGCTGCCCGGTGCGACGCGCCGGCCGCGAGCCGATGCGACTGGCTTCTATAACATCGATAGGCGTCACCTGTCGAAAAAAGGAGATAAAATCCTTTTCCTTGAGTAGAGACACGTAGGTATCGGTGCTTGTTTCTGCCAAGTGATCCATGACTGGCGCCAATGAATGCGCCTTTTCGGGCTTCTGTTGATGCTGCAAAGAGGCTTTGGCCATGCTGGCCAATAACAGTTCCAGATTGTGAACGGCTGTCATCCGGTTGGCATACTTCTGAGCAATCGTTTCACCTTGTTCGGTCAATCGCATACCCCCGCCGAGCATCGCTGGAGACTGGCTGCGTACAAAGCGATGGGTCGGGCCGGCTCCCCGACTGATACTACCGCCACGACCATGAAAAAATTGCACTTGCACACCAAACTCTGCACCTATTTCGGCCAGCGCCGCTTGCGCTTTTTGTAAAGACCATAGGCTGGCAAAAATACCGCCGTCTTTATTACTGTCGCTGTAGCCAACCATCACCTGTTGGATGAGCTGGGACGTTCCCCTTAACTCTTGTTGATAAGCCAGCGAGCGCTGGGTAATGGGGTGGGCCAGAAAGTCACGTAAAATTGCCGGGCTACGCTGTAAATCTCCAATCGTTTCAAACAGAGGTACGACAGGCAAGCGGCAAACCAGGCCCTCCGGCGTGTTGAAAGCCAGTCCCACCTCATTGGACAATAGATAGACGACCAATAGGTCAGATACATTGCGCGTCATACTAATGATCAACGAACCCAAACCTTCCATACCGAAGTGGTCAATGTGCTCTGCAAGGACACGGTAGCAGGACAACACAGCGTCCGCTTCATTGCCGATCGCCATATCCGGTCGACTAAAGGGGCGTAAATTGGTGAGTTCTTGATTTAAAAATTCCAGCCGCCGTTGTTCATCCCAACGGGGGAAATCGGTATCATCCAAACCGGCGGCCGTGAGCAACTGGGTCACCGCCAAATCATGAAAATGACTGTTTTGGCGTATATCCAACGCCGCCAGATGAAAACCAAAGGTTTGCGCCAAGCGGATGATGGGTTGCACATCGGCAACCGCCAGACGGCCCGCTCCCAGGTCCACCAGCGAATCGTAAAGCTGTTGCAAATCGCTTACCAGTTCGGAAGGCTGTCGATAGTGGTGGGCGTTTTCATCGATTCGCAGCGGATCATCACTGTCCGGATCCAGAGGTAAGCAGGCCAAGACCAAGCTCACAAATTGCCGCCATGGCTCTTCAGGATTGCGTTGCACTGCATATCGGCCATGTTCCCCTAGCCGTTTTGTCAAGTCTTCCAGTTGGGTCTGAAAATCGGATGTGGGCAACTGTAAACGCTCAGATAGGCTCAAGCGTTTAACCAGTTCGATCAACCGATCTTGCAACAACTCCAGCGCATCCAGACGCAATTGACGTAATGTTTGGCGGGTGACTTCCGCAGTAACCAGAGGATGGCCATCCCGATCGCCGCCCACCCAAGTGCCGAATGTGAGCCGCGGCAACCCTTCAGACCGAGATATAAGATGCGGATCGAAACCAGCCTCAGACCACGCCTGGTATAGCCGCTGGTCGAGGATAGGCAACACATCAGGAAAAACATTGCGCAGGTAGTGGCGGATATTACGCACTTCCGAGGGGACATCCGGCTTATCCAGAAATATTTCACCGGAACGCCACAACCGCTCCAAAACCACCTTTATTTGCTCCCGGATCCCGGCCTGTTCATGCTGCGTCCACATCTGGTTCTCACGCTTGACCAGCAGCAAATACAGTTCCCGGTGTTGTTCCAGGACAGTAGCCCGTTTGGCCTCGGTAGGATGAGCGGTCAAAACCGGCTCTACCAGAATACTGGGTAGTGCAGCCGCGATCTGCTGTTCGCTCAATCCTGCTTGTTTCAAATGATGCAGGGATTGGCCCCACAGTCCGGGTAATTGTACCGTTCCCTGTTCCGACTCCAATACCCGGCGATACTGATTGACGGTATTTTCCTGAACCATATTGAGCAACAGGAAAGCAATGGAGTACACCTGAGCGATGCGAGTTGGGTGCGCGGTTGTTGGCAACTGTGTTTCAGCATCTATCCAGGGCAGGCAGCGGACCAGGTCTTCTTCCTCAAGTTCCGTCAAAACCTCTTCAAAACAGCCAAAAAGAAAGCGCAAATCACGGTCTATTTTTTCGAATTCTGCAAATTTTGAACTTGTTAACAGCATTTTTTCTCCTCCAGCTCTTTTTTTACTTATATTGAGCTTGTGTATTGTTAGTGCTGAGTTTACAAACGCCCCACCCCCTATGCCAATCTAAACTTCGCCCCCCCTTCATGTCAGGCCCTTTCGACTCATTTATAAATGTAAAGACAATGCGAGCATTCTGATTGGTCCCTATCTAAGCCAATCACCCGAGATTCAGTCGAATTAACCTACCACCAAGTACAAGTGATATCGCATTCAAGCGATTTTTTCAATAGCTGCCCGGGGACTATGACCAGCTGGCGTGGCAGTTTAAAACGTTTTGCCGCCTGAGCAAGATCAATAATTCAGCCCAGTTAATGTGGGTGGTAATGAACTACTGCGGATTGGATAAGGTGCTGCGCGATGCGGCAGGGACATTCACTCTGCTGGAGGGAGCGATCAGCGATACGGCAATCCACCGGTACTCAACCCTTCGGTGGTGAACGGATTTTCGATGATTTGTATGCCTAATAGGCCCAGTGAGCACGAAGCTGTCACCAGCTGCCACATGAGCCGTTTCTAATATTCGACCCCTCGATTATGGCTCTATTCGGGATAGCTACGGGATTCGTTCGGATAAGCGCGGGATGGCTTGATTTCACAATCAGCACCCAAATACAGAGGGTTTCGAGGCATTTCGAATGGCCGGAAACGGCCAGGACCAGCCCTTCGCCAGAGACAGGGCAATGTCTGCTTACGAGATCTTGGGCTACTGAAAAACAAAGTAGAAGATAGGCTGCCACCGGCACCCGCAGGATGAAGTTATCCACCAGGTGGGCGGCCGTCTCTATCATGCGTCGTGCCCCGCAGGCAGGGCAAAACCCGATATGGCCGAGGCGCTGCCTCGGCCCTTTCTGATTTGAACACACTAGTTTAAAGTGTCTTTACAGAGACTATTGTGGACCAGTCAGAGTTACCACCCGCATTCTTCGACCTGTGGGCGCGGATACGGTACTCATACAAAGTCCTGGGCTTCAGTTTTTTATGGATGTAGCTGGTTGTGTCGGCTCCAACTCTAATCCTTTTCCAACTTCCTCTTGAACCCCTTCTCCACTGAATGATATATACATCCTCACCATCGACGTCTTCCCAGCTCAGAGTGATTTTCTTGCGAGCAACTTGTGTAGAAGTGAAATTGTCCGGCGTGTCAAATTCCTTCGGTTTAACTCTGGGTTCTGTATCATTCATTATTTCTTTTATTTCATCAGCGCTCAGTGCATGATCATATATGCGCACCTCATCGATAAATCCATTCATGGGATTTTGAATAACCCCTGTCGTATGTTTCCTCGTTGGCAGCGGAGTGTACTTTGCTCCAATAGTCAGTGGGTGATCGGTATTGCACTTACTGTTCGCTGGCACGTTGAGTTCTCCTGCAAGCTTTCCGTTTATGAAGACTCGCAGGAACTCACCATCATAGGAGCTTGTGACATGCGTCCAAACATCACGCTCGATGATATCGCCATCTACGCGAACTTTCCTCTCGTTCTCGCAATCGTCATTCGAATTAAATCTTCCTCCGGCCCTCAGCAGTCCCGTCTCCCGCATTACATAAAGCCAGTAGCTCCCGAGTTTCTCCATCACTTCGAAGTTTATTCCAGGAAGTGCCGTAATGCCACCGCTGGCAACTGTTAGATCTGAGTTGTCATGGCTTATTTTTATCCATGCCATATTGGTAAAGCGATAAAGATCGAGAAGATCGTTATCACCAACATTGACCAAATTGTTCGTCCCATCGAAATATAGCCCTCCATCTCGATAACCTAACATTTGAGCGGGCATGGTGTAATGTGTCGTGGTTTCGAGTGCGGCATCTATATGGTTTCCGCTGGTGTCGATTACCAGATTTCCATTGGGCCACTGATCAAAATCGTATTTCAATACTACACCAGTATTATTCTGATCGGTGTCATTTTGGACATCACTGATCAGTTCAAACTGATCGGGTACCGCACCATCAATATCCATAAAATAGCAACTCGCTAGAATTTCCACACCGCTCGGGTTGAATGTGCAGAATAGAGCGCCGTAGTTAGCCAATTGATCCGAGGCATAAATTGAGGCCCACCACGGCCCATCTAGTTTTTGGTTCCGGATACTGTGTCCGCCTATCCCTGAGACGAATGCGAAACTCTTGCCTTTCTCAACCCTTAGAGTATCAGACGTCGAGGCAACGTTCTGGGTCTCAAAACTATCTAGTAAGTGGGTTCGTGAATATGAGTGCTCGTGCCCAGTGGCAATAATGGCACCTCCCTCGCGGCAAATCTCATAAACGTCCCAGCCAACACTATCCTTCTTTGAACCCACCTGCATCAAGTTCTGATTCGCATGCCAGGAACATATCCTCCATATGGCATCAGTTTTTTCCAACTGGTCCTTAATATAAGCCTCATGGCCTGTATCTTTTATCCCGACTCCCGACAAGATAAAGAACAGGCCTTTATAAGTACAAGCTGACTTTACGCCAAGATCCCCACTACAATCAGCTCCGTCAATTCTGCTCAATCGCTCTTGAAGCTTCCTCTGATAGCCGGACCAAGCCCTCCTATCATGGTTACCAATAGATGCAAAATAGGGGAAGTCATCACCTAGTATTTCGTTGATCATCGTATCCCAGGCATCCGGATCATGTTCATAGTCAAAATCCCCTTGATGCACCACCATATCAGCGCCTTGATTCTTGATCATCTTCAGAACGGCACGGGAATTTTCATTTAACCCCTGATCACCAAGGAAAGCAACCGTAAAACCTAACGGCGTATCAGCGGCTAGTGCAGTACTAGTGCCGAGTAGAAACTGCGCAAACAATAATACTAACACGCATATCTTACGAACCAATGATACATAGTTCATGTGGAAATCAGCAGTTGATGTTATTTGCATGGATATGAAGGGCTTACATAAATTTGTTATCCGCTTTGTTCGAATATCTGCTTTCTCTTGTGTGGCTCTATATGAATTACATGTCACAAGTTGCATTAACTTCTGACGAAAAGTATAAAAAGTTGAGTAAAAATCCATTATCCAGTCTCCGTTTCATATGCTTAAATGAGAAATTCGATAAGATTACAGATTAATTTGGAGGAACATACAGACAAGCAACGTATTAAAAGACTTTTAGTGCTTTTCCGAACAAAATACCGTGTGCATATGTGATGTAAATACAATGAGCCACTATTTAAGATAGTAACTCTACGGTTCACGTTATTCTTATTTGCAGGTCATTATCGGCACTTTCTATACGAACTGAAGTTACACCCTTCTAAATAAAAGAGGAGCCCAGAGTTTGGTATTATTTTGAACGACCAAGCACAAAATAAC
>JAAEPA010000411.1 GCA_024222475.1 Gammaproteobacteria bacterium
CGATGGTGGCAGCGGCGATGGTGGCAGCGGCGATGGTGGCAGCGGCGATGTTGGCAGCGGCCAACACAACCCACCAACAGTAATTGATCAATCCTTCTTCGCGCAGCAAGGAAAAACCTTGTCAGTGAATGCCCCAGGGATCTTGGAATCAAGTTCCGATCCAGACAACGATATCCTGATAGCAATACTGGTCACTGAACCGAGCCATGGCACACTAAATCTGCATACTAATGGATCGTTCGAGTACACACACAACGGCGACTCATCTAAAACCGACAGTTTTACCTTCATGGCCAATGACGGCATTGACAACTCCGGCACCGCCTCGGCCACGATTAGCATCAATGGTGTACCCGTCACCACCAACGCCTGTCTACCCATAAAAGATCTACCGATTGATCTCAATAACTTTGTCAGCGATGACGATGTGCTGCTAGGCTTTAGTATTGAGAATCAAGCCAACAAGGGCACCGCCCTTCTACAACCGGACGGCACCCTGAACTACTCTCCCAACACCGGCGCCACCGGCTTCGACAGCTTTACTTATCAGGTGGATGACAACAACGGTGGCATTGCCACGGGTACGGTGAATATCGCTATAGGCAAGACCCGAATCATGCCGCTGGGAGATTCGATCACGGCAGGGGTTATTCCCAAAGGTACGAGTTGCCCCCTGAATCCAGATGATTCCGATTTTATACCGAAATCTCAACAAATAGGCTACCGGGAAAAACTCTTCACCAAGCTCGATCAGGAAAACTATATAGTCGATTTTGTCGGAAGCTTTGCATTCGGTTCATCTGCCACACCGCCCATTGAGGACCCTGACCACGAAGGCATAGGTGGTAATACGGCCGCGCAGGTGCGCAACCGTGTCAACGCCGCACTCATAGCAAACCCCGCGGACATCGTCTTATTGCATGTCGGCACCAACGATATCAACAGCGACGTCCCGAGTCAGACCATCATTGACATTGGAGAAATCCTGGACGCCATAGATGACTGGGCCGCGAGCAACAATGAAGTCACGGTCTTGCTGTCCACCATCATCGACCGCTCAGAAAATGCCATTTGCGCCACTCGCGACTTTGGTAATCCCAAGGTGAACACTCTCAACGGAATGATCAATGGCCTCAACTCATCCCGACCCAACATCGATCTGGTCTTGGTCGATCAGCATGGAGCCATCAATAATCCGGCAACCCAGATTTCCGTAGACGGTGTGCATCCCAACAAAACCGGTTATGGTCGGATGGCGGACGAATGGTTTGAAAAGCTCACGGACGCATCCAACAATATCCAGATCTTGAGATGCCCGGCTAATTGATGAATACGATGCAATGATCAGCTCCGTTACCAAAACGGAACCGATTTTGGCGAGCGCCAATTTGATATGGACATAAAAAACCGCCATCCCTTCGATGCATTCCCATGCACACATCACAAAGGGTTCAGGGATGGCGGTTAGACCGTTCAAGTCCATTTGACAGTCTAACAAGGCTAACGGCAGCAGATTTCGGAACTGTAGTAATATAATCTTGGAGGCTGCCCTAGATTCTATTAAGTGATCGCATTCACATAGCACAAGCTATTGATCCGTATAGCCATATTTTATACTTCGGCAATCACAATGCCGCATTAGTCTGAGCTAAGAGTATTGAATACTTCCTCAAGAGATTCATGTTCACTTTTACATTCCTTATAGCCCTCCTCCCATCCACTGGAGTAAAGCTGATCGGATTGATACCGTGGCATATCCCTTGTGAAATCATATTGATAATTGTCCGCACGATTGTATCCGCTACTGCAGCCATCGATATAACCGTCAATATAGGTGTCCGAAAATCCTTCTTGAACCAATTTCATTCGCTGCTTCACTAGGTGTTGAGCCGCACAGCCCATAAGAAATATCGACGCAAGGAAAATCAAGTATTTTTTCATGGTATTTTCGATGTTAATTCGCTGATTTTTGGGTACGATGGCAGATCTTGCTTGCCTTAGCGAAACAGAATACTTTACTTTTTTCATATACCAGTAATCATCACCGTCCCTGTTAGCTCAACCTATATCTCATGTCTCCCTCATACTGGCTTTGGCAGCGGATCTTACTCCTAGAATTGCAATTTATTCATCATACCTCTTTTCTTGAAAGATTCCCTTTATTAAAACCATTGCACCGCAATATTACCGCTGATGTCAGGATACTTGGGCAGGAGAAAAATTGTCGGGTGGGGTTCAATGTCAAATTCAGGACTCCCTACCTCCACCTTCCCGTTAAGGTAGAAAAGACCCAGATTGGCATTGAGAATGAGAAAAATACATTCCAACCGGGAGCATTCCGTTTTTTTGACTGGCAGTCATGGGCACACATCGCAGGTAAGATTGACTGGCAGGGAGAACACGAGGCGAACCTAAAAGGAAAGAGATTGATATTTATTTCCGGATTCAGTTACCGGGTCCATGCGGTTCCCTCTGACATTGAAAATCTCGGGATCAGATTGGCGGAAGGCGTAGAGGGTTATACCAGGGTTCTGTGGTCCCGCGATATAAGAAGGATGAGATTTGACCCTATCTACTGGATGCTGGAACCGACGAACAGCAGCTGCAAGGTGGTGGCGATAAAAGACCATAAATTAATGGTAATGATTGTTTCTCTATCCGAAATCGGGAGTGGCAACATGCGGCTCTACGACCGAGCAGTCCGCCGCTTGGTAGAGTGGGTGGGTACTGAACTGGTCAACCTAAACCCTGAAAAAACTCTGCTGAAATTTCTTAGCATTGTCCGGGATTGGGGACCACTGAACATGAACCCGCTGTTCCATGGACTGAAAGAAGTCCTGGAGAGGTTACAGATAGAAGACCAGGAGAGGATCATATTTGATTTCTACGCCGATAACTGGGGCTTGAGGAATAATCGCCAAGGACGACTGCTGGCGGTAAAGACACTGGAGGCTTTGGCAACGGCAAAGGCACGCCGGGCGCTCCATGAGATCCTTGTCCTCGTAAAAAACCAGGAGGTGGAGCCGCAAGAAAGGCTACTTATTCGTTATGCGATTCGCGGCATCACCGAAAATTTGTCGAAGAAATAGAAACCCGTTCCCTCTGGGTGGGGATCTTTACTTCAAAGCTTGGCAACCACCATGGAACGGGCTCTGAAAATTAGTCTACACGTTATCCGATCATGTCTCTTGTTTGATACCGATGGAACTATTGGTTGATATACGCTTTTAAGCGGAACTCACTGAAGACCATACTAGGAGGCTGCCCGAGAATGGCGACCGTAGCAAAGGCCGCCTCCTAGTAACCACAACCTCTGCTTTTCTAAACGACTCACTCTGTTCCACCGAATTTAGGTCCAAGGTCATATTCAAGTCAATATTCTGGACTTTCTCACTTAAAGCTTCTATATAAATAGATCATAAACATACATTATATGGACATCATATAATTCAATTTGCTAGGAGGAAAAACAAATGCAATACCTAACCAAAAAGAACGCTGACACCCAGTCCAGCTACTCGGGACACGGCCCTGCGCAGAAAATGCACCGCAATCTCATGTGGGTATTAGGTTCCGCCACAGGAGCACTCATTATCAACGCTATGGTGGTAATTGCATTGGTTGATGGGGGTTGAGGAGTATTTTGTTCATCGTTGGCCCGCAGCTTAAACGCTAACGGCATTTCCCACCTCCACCACTCCAGCGGCAGTACAGATTCTGCCTCCCCCCACAATTCCCGCCTCACCTTCCTCGCCAATATCACGATCTCCGTAGATGGACTAGCGGTCACATTTGAACAGAAACCTACGGTTTTGAACCTGTCAAGCACACCATAACCGTAGGTTTCTGCATAGTTCCCACTTACTCATCACCGACAAAATAAGTCCCATGCGGCAACACATGTTTATAGGGCAATAGGGAAATATGCGACAGCGTGTCATCCTCGATGATTTCCCCTTACTCCCGAAGCATCTCCACAATGTTACCGATGCGCGAAGTGTTCCAATATAAAATGGCATTGGATACCAAACTCAGGCAGCTGGCCTTGTTCATGATTTCTTCGTAATCACCAGTCGTGAACTCGCCCTGGTTGGCAAAAAACATCCAGCGCGGTAGTTTGTGCCGGTATTCCCCCTTGTTGAGCTGGATTTGTACGGTGCGGCGTAATTCCGGGTCGGTCAGGTAACGCAGAATGTAGCGGGTTTTGATTATACGGCCATAGTGAGTGAAAGCCCTGGACAGGCGATCTGAGGGGTAACTGTTGGTCAGGCGTTCAACGATTAGGAACGCGAATTAAATAACTTCCCTAACTTTAGATGCTCGAAGGAACGGCTGTGTAATTCCACTGAGGCAGAACATCATCAAAAACGATCTGCATGGTTTCTTTGAAACCTTCA
>JAAEPA010000412.1 GCA_024222475.1 Gammaproteobacteria bacterium
GATATTGAGTCGACCCAACAGAACTATCTTGAGCAGGCATTCAAGAACGATAGAACACTTGCTGGTTGGGTGAATAAACTTCGTGAACTTTACTGTGATTGTATTGTTTCCGATGTGGTCCCCTTTGCTGGTGTGATTGCCAATGAGTTGAGCATTCCATCAATTTCCATGAGTAATTTCTGGTGGAGTGATATCTACAGTGCGTTCCCAAAATCGCCCGATCAAGAAGCTCTTCTGAACCGTGTGAACTGCGAAATGAACTGTTTCACGCATCACGTGGTACTGAATCCACCAATGCGGAAATGGGAGAGTGCACCAAACATTCTCACCGATGTGAACCTGATTCGTATCGCGCGAGATCGGTCTAATGAACTACGAGAAAAACTCGGCATTGAACAGACCAAACATCTTGCATTACTCTACACGGGAACCTATGGAATGGGCTCAGTGAAATGGGATAAACTTTCTCAGTTTGACCATTGGCACTTTATTGGACTTTACCCAATCCCTGGAAAGCCATCGAACTTTACTCTGATCAACAAGGATCAATTTACGATGCAGGAATTTACTGCATCGGTGGATCTCGTGATTTCGAAACTGGGATATGGAACGGTGACAGAGTCTCTTGCATCAGGGACGCCACTGCTCTACACCCCCCGTGAAGGGTTTGCTGAGTATCCTGTTCTGGAGAAGTTCTTGTTGCCCTATGGTCACTGTCATTGTATCGAACAAACCAAGTTCAACGAGCTTAAGTGGGAGAGTGCGTTGGATAGTCTCGTTTCTGAAGGGAGACGATCGTTTCGCCTGCTTAATGATACGGAGCGAGTTGCGAAGTGGATTCTTTCTCGATGAAGCAATGATGATTACCCTAAGTTGAGGTGGCTTCAGCCTGAGGTGCTTTTCACCTCACTTGTGTTTCACGCCCGAGTCAGTCCGCCAAGTCAGGTTTTGCTGGCTCCTTGCTGAAGGGTGATTACCGTAGCTCCAGCCTCTTCAGCAAGCGATAGAAATTGCTGCGGCTGATTCCCAGTTCGTGTCCCGCTGAAGCAAGATTGCCGTTGTGTATTTTCAGATAGTTCTCGATAACTTCGCGCTGGAATTGGTCCGCTGCTTCCTTGAGAGAGACTTTGATTCCGGATGGCACCTTTTTTGTTTTTACTGATTCTGCCGGCGCCGGTTCCATATCGCCGATATCCAGGTGGCTTGTATCGATGATGACTGTGCGCCTTGTGCGGCCCTGTTTCGCCACTGCTTTCAGTGCCGCGCGGCTCAACATATGCGCTAGCTCGCGCACATTGCCCGGCCATGCGTAGTGTTGCAGTGCCTGTTTTGCATTGGTGGACAGGCGCAAGGCATTTACACTCAAACGGCGCTGATTGTTTTCAAGGAAATAGCCGGCTATCAGCAGTACATCTTTACCTCGTTCACGTAATGGTGGAACGAGCAGGGGATATACGGTCAGGCGGTGATAAAGGTCGGCACGAAAACGTCCTGCTGAAACCTCTTTTTTCATGTCGCGATTAGTGGCAGCCACAATTCTTACATCGGCCCGGACCGGCTGGTCGCTGCCTACCCGCTGAATTTCTCCGTTTTGTATGGCGCGCAGCATTTTGGCCTGGATCGCCAGGCTCAACTCACCGATCTCATCCAGGAACAGTGTACCGCCATCGGCCAGTTCGAACTTGCCGGTGCGATCGGACGTGGCGCCGGTAAAGGCACCCCTAGTATGACCGAATAATTCGCTTTCGGCGATATTTTCCGGCAGGGCGGCGCAGTTCACATACACCATAGGGTATTCAGCGCGTAGCGAACTTGCGTGCACTTGCCGCGCCACCAGCTCCTTGCCGACACCGGTTTCACCTTGTATCAACACGGTCAGATCGGATTGTGCAACCACGGTGATTTCTTCCTGTAGCTTTTTCATCACCGGACTTTTACCCACGATTTCAACTTCACTGCCTTCCTTGATCAGGGCGCGGGCAACCCGGTGGCCGCGTTCAACGCGCGCTTCCAGTTCATCGATGCGATCTGCGGCCTTTACCGTTGCCTCGGTTAAACTGATGAAGGTGCGCAATTCAATAGGATCAATCTGATCAAAGGTACCCGTTTGCAGGGCATCCATGGTGATGACGCCCCAGGGTTTGTCGTCCAGGTAGAGGGAAGATCCCATGCAGTCGTGCACGTGTAATAACTGGTCTTCGGTTTCCACCAGCCCGTCATAAGGATCCGGTAGATCGCTATCCGCTGCAAAGCGAACCGGTTCGCGGGAGTGCAGCAGGCGGGCAAGGCGTGGATGTTGGTCCACTTCAAAGCGACGTCCCATGGTGTCATCACTTAGCCCATCCACGGCCAGTGGGGTGAGGTGCTTGTTCTCCAGTTTCAGTAATGCAGCTGCATCACAGGGGAAGCTGCCTTGCATGGCGCTTAACAGGCGCTGGTAGCGCTCTTCCGACGGCAAGTCACGGGAAAGGTCGGCAACGATGGAGGTTAGTGCGGCGCAGAATCTGGAAGATGTCATAATGATATCTAAGCAATCAAAACGATATCTTAACAGAGGATATCATTATGACAACTCATTAAATTATTCCAATAAAAACAATAACTAAAAAATTGGCACATTTTATGGAATAGATAAATCAGTAAGTACTTAAATTATCTATGGGAAAAATGAGGTGGGTATGCCATGAGTGAGGTCTTTACCAAGAGCATAGCGAGAAACATCTATTACGGGGGAAGCGTGTTCTTCTTCCTGCTGTTCCTCGCGTTAACGTTCGATACGCTCGGAGCAATTCCGAAACGTGATAATCACGAGGCGCTCACCGAACAGGTGGTGTTGGGTAAAAAGGTTTGGGAGAACAACGACTGTATCGGTTGTCACTCCCTGCTGGGCGAGGGCGCCTACTTTGCACCCGAGCTGGGTAACGTCTACCAGCGTTTCGGTAATTCCACCGACGCGATTATAGGCTTCATCAAAAGCCGGCCGGTAGAGGGGATCCCCGGGCGCCGCAGCATGCCGCAGTTCGACCTCTCGGACGAGGAACTGGAGGCCGTTGCAGCCTTCCTGAAATACGCCAGCGAGATCAATACCGAGAACTGGCCACCGAATATCCAGGGTTGAGGAGATCATTATGAAATATTCATCACAAACGGTTGCCAGACCCTATTTCATTGCCGCCATCGGCCTATTCATAGGCCAAATTCTATTCGGTGTGATTCTGGGTTTACAATATGTCATCGGAGATTTCCTGTTTCCGGAAATTCCCTTTAACGTTGCGCGGATGGTGCACACCAATCTGCTGATTATCTGGCTGTTGTTCGGTTTCATGGGCGCGGCCTACTACCTGGTGCCGGAAGAGGCCGAGCGTGAGCTGCACAGTCCGATGCTCGCCCGGATTCTTTTCTGGGTGTTCCTGACCGCCGGTGTACTGACCATACTCGGTTATCTGCTGGTGCCGTATGCGCAGCTCGCCGAACTGACCATGAATGACCTGCTGCCGACCATGGGACGCGAATTCCTCGAACAGCCGATGATTACCAAGATCGGTATCGTGGTGGTTGCCCTGGGCTTCCTGTACAACATCGGCATGACCATACTCAGCGGCCGCAAGACGGTGGTGAACCTGGTGCTGCTCACCGGTCTGGTCGGTCTCGCAGTGTTCTTCCTGTTTGCCTTCTATGTGCCGGACAACCTGGTCACCGACAAGTACTTCTGGTGGTGGGTCGTACACCTGTGGGTGGAAGGTGTCTGGGAACTGATCATGGCTTCGATCCTGGCCTTTGTGTTGATCAAAGTGACTGGTGTAGACCGCGAGGTCATCGAGAAATGGATGTACGTTATTATCGCCATGGCCCTTATCAGCGGCATTATCGGTACCGGTCACCATTTCTTCTGGATCGGCACCCCGGGATACTGGCAGTGGTGGGGTTCAATATTCTCTGCCATGGAGCCCATCCCGTTCTTCATGATGACGGTGTTTGCCTTCAACATGGTCAACCGCCGGCGCCGTGAGCACCCCAATAAGGTGGCGGTGCTGTGGGCGCTGGGTACGGCGGTCATGGCCTTCCTGGGCGCCGGTGTGTGGGGTTTCCTGCATACGCTGGCCCCGGTGAACTACTACACCCACGGCACGCAGATCACCGCAGCGCATGCCCACATGGCATTCTACGGTGCCTACGTGATGATCGTACTGACCATCATCTCCTACGCCATGCCGATTATGCGCGGCAGAGTAGCGGCCGACCCGCGCGCCCAGGCGGTGGAAATGTGGTCGTTCTGGTTGATGACGGTCTCCATGGTGTTCATCACCCTGTTCCTGACCGGCGCCGGTGTGTTGCAGGTGTGGATGCAGCGCTATACCGAGAACCCCGAGCCCTTCATGGTGGTCCAGGAAAAGATCGAGATCTTCTACTGGATGCGTGAACTCGCCGGGGTGATATTCCTGATCGGCCTGGTCCTGTATGTCATCTCCTTCTTCATCAAAGGCGGCGACCGTGAGATGGCTACCAACGCCGTGGCCGAGACCAGCTGATAGAAGCGGTCACCAGTCTTTAGTTTGTCGGGTTACGGCGCCGACGCGCCTAACCTGACCTACGTTGCTGGTGCTGATCGGCGTGGCCTTTACTATGAGAGAAACCTGATATGGGCAATGAAGTGCAGCAGTTACCAGTGTCCGGCACGGACATTCCCTTCTACCAGCCGCAGGGCGGTGAGGTGGAGCTGTTTGAATACGCGCACCGCAACCAGCTGCCGATGCTGCTCAAAGGTCCGACCGGTTGCGGCAAGACACGGTTTATCGAGCACGTGGCGGCGCGTCTGGGGCGGCCCCTCTATACGGTGTCCTGTCACGACGACCTGACGGCCGCCGACCTGGTAGGGCGGCACTTGATCGGTGACGGCGCCACCTACTGGAACGACGGTCCACTGACCCGGGCGGTACGCGAAGGCGCCATCTGTTATCTCGATGAAGTGGTCGAGGCGCGCAAGGACACCACGGTGGTCCTGCACCCACTGTCCGACAACCGCCGTGTCCTGCCTATCGAACGCACCGGAGAAACACTGCACGCACCGCCGGAGTTCATGCTGGTGGTGTCCTACAACCCCGGCTATCAGAATATGCTCAAGGGCATGAAACCATCGACCCGGCAGCGCTTCGTATCAATGCGTTTCGGTTTTCCCGATGCGCAGACCGAACAGTCAATTATCGTTCGTGAGACCGGGATTGATGAGGCACTGGCCGGACGCCTGGTTAGGCTGGCGCACAGCTTGCGCGCCCTGAAGGATCACGACCTGGAAGAATCGGCATCAACGCGTTTGCTGATTTACACCGCACAGTTGATGCGCGACGGGTTTGATGCCGTCGAGGCCTGCCGCGCTGCGCTGATCGAACCGCTCACCGACGATGAGCCCACTGTAGACGCACTGATGGAAGTTGTGCAGGCCGATTTCGGAGACTGAGGTGGGTGCCGAAGCGGGAAAAACACTGGCAGTAACGGCGCAAAGCCTGTTCCTGGTGAACCTGATGCTCGCGCCCGGTCTGGCGTTCGCGCTGTTACTGTTGTTGTCCTGGTTCAACCGTGGACAGGCTAACGCGCTGGCGATGAATCATCTGTCGCAGGCCGTGGGTGTCAGCCTGGTCGGTGGTGCTCTGATTGTGGTGGTATCCGCAGTATTTTTTCTTCTAGGCGGCCTGGATTCCGGCTATACCTGGGTGGCCGTGGTGCTGTATTTCACCTTCATCCACAGCAGTCTGATATTGATGGGGGCATTGGGTCTGGTCAAAGCCATGGCCGGCCAGCACTATGTCTTTCCCCTAATCGGGCGGCCGTTTCGCCCATGAACGCGGTACAGCATCAACGGTTGTGGTGGAAGGGCAGTGCGCGCTGGACGCCTCCGACCGGGATTTCGGGCGCAGGCCGCAGCTGCCCGTCGGTTGTTTTCACTGTAGTGCACAACAGGATGATGGGTAGCTGATGGAAGAGTGGATTGGTCAGCTGTGGCATAAGGTCATCACCCGTGCGGCCCGACGCGAGTATCCGGAGGCGGCGGTCAGGCTTGATGAAATCCGGCGTCCCGCTGCGGTATTGTTCCGTGCCCTCGGGGGTGACGGTGGGCTACGTATCGAGGTCGCCAATGAAACCGTATCCAGCGCTCGCCGCAACCTGCTCAGCCGTATCGCTGGTAGCAATAGACAGGTGGCCCTGGCGTGGCGTGACAACGATACCTTGCGCTTGCCGGCAAGCATCGCCTGGTACGCCGAGCGCGATCTCAATCGTCAGCTGTACCTGTGGCTCGCGGCATTGGCGACAAGGGATGGACGCTACACCGGTGACTGGCTGCAGCAGAACACGGCCGCGTCGGTTGATTTGTTGAATGCGCACCCTGGTCTGGCGCGTCGTTACCACACCCTGGTCGAACGGCACCTGCAACAACGCCCGGATTTGCAGACACTCAAGGCCGACGAAGCTGCGCAGGAACAGATGATTCGTCAGGCGTTGCTCGATCCGGCGTCGGTGAGCGGACCGCTGGTCACCGCTGGTGTCGCTGCGCAACCGGTGCCACTCTGGCTACACCCGGAACCACCAGTCCAGCAGCAGGCCCAGGCGGTTGGCGATGATGACGACGCGGAGGACGAAGATGGCGACCAGCACAGTCAGAAGGTCGATACCGATAAGCGTCGGCGCGGTGAACGTGTAGAGGCTCCGGACGGCCGCGATGGCCTGCTGGCGTTTCGCCTGGAGAGCCTGTTTACCCGCGCCGAGTATGTCGCTGTCGATCGGACCACCGAAGAAAATGAAGACCAGGATGCGCAGTCGGCGCTGGAAGATATGGATGTGGTCAGCGTGGCAAGCGACCATAAGCGTGTCGCAGCACGCCTGCGCTTCGACCTTGATCTGCCGCCGGAGGACAACGACGATCTCTACCTGGGCGATGGATTACCCCTACCGGAATGGGACTACCGGCAGCAGCTGTTGCAGCCCGATCATTGCTGCCTGCAGCCCATGCAGGCTCGCGATGCCGCCGTACCGAGCGGGGTCCCTGCGCACCTGCAGGTCAAGGCGCGCCGCCTGCGCCGCCTGTTCGAGGCGTTCAAGCCACGCCGGCACTGGTTGAGCGGGCAGGCCGACGGCAGCGAGCTGGATCTCAATGCGCTGATCGATTACAGCACCGACCGCCTGCGTGGTATCCGTCCGGCCGATGCCAAGCTGTATCGCAGCTTTCGCAATGCCGAGCGCGATCTGTCGTGTCTGTTGCTTGCGGACCTGTCGTTATCAACCGATGCCTACGTCAATAACGAGCAGCGCATTATTGATGTGGTGCGCGATAGCCTGTTTCTGTTCTCGGAAGCGTTGCAGGCGACCGGTGACCGTTTTTCCATATACGGTTTTTCATCCCGTCGACGTAACCATGTGCGTTTCCATACCCTGAAAACATTCGATGAGCCCTGCAACGACGCGGTGAGAGGACGCATACAGGCTATACGACCGGGCTATTACACGCGTATGGGTGCAGCCATCCGGCACGCTACCGCCCTGCTGGAAAAGGAAATCTCGAACCAGAAACTGTTGCTGATACTGACCGACGGCAAGCCGAACGACATCGATAAATACGAAGGGCGCTATGGCATAGAGGATACACGCCGAGCAGTGCAGGAAGCGCTTGAGCGTGGACTGCGCCCGTTCTGTGTCACGATCGACGAAAAGGCGGGTGATTATCTGCCGTACCTGTTCGGTAGTTCATCTTACGTGCTGGTTAGAAATGCCGGCGAACTGCCGGCGAAGCTGCCGTTGCTATATGCACGATTGACAGCCGCTTGATCGCAAAACGTTGAAGCTGTGAGCGGTACTTATCCTACGATAGTTGGTGTGAGATTAATTTGCTGATGATGTCTTGCGCAGCGGTACCGGGACTGGTTTAACCTTCCAAATTTCTTCACAGTATTCGTGGATGGCACGGTCTGATGAGAACTTACCCATGTGCGCTACGTTCATTATGGACATGTGCGTCCAACGATGTTGATCATGGTAAACACGACTTACTTCGTCTTGGCAAGCGATGTATGCGTCGTAGTCGGCTAACACCATGTATTCGTCGTGGTTCAAGAGATCATTGATCAAAGGTGTGAATAGCTGCGGGTCTCCATGGGAGAAGAAACCCGAAGCGATGAGGTCAAGGGCTTCCATTAGAGGTGGATTGTCGTCATAGATCTTGCGGGGTCTATAACCCGAAGCCTTGGTTTCTCTTACTTGATCAGCGCTGAGACCGAACAGAAAGAAGTTTTCGGGCCCCACTTCCTCTCGTATCTCTATGTTGGCGCCATCCAGAGTGCCGATGGTTAAGGCTCCGTTCATTGAGAGTTTCATATTGCCCGTGCCCGATGCTTCCTTCCCAGCGGTGGATATTTGCTCCGAGAGATCGGCTGCCGGATAGATTCGCTGGGCATTCTTGACGTTGAAATCTGGTAGGAAAACCACCTTCAATCGGTCGCCGACGGCTGGGTCATTGTTCACGACATATGCTACCGAGTTGATGAGCTTGATGATCAGTTTCGCCATAGTGTAGCTGGGGGCAGCTTTGCCCGCGAAGATACACGTGCGTGAGGGTATATCCCCGGCCTGGCCGCGTATGATGCGCCTGTAAAGTGTGATGATATGAAGGATGTTGAGGTGTTGACGCTTGTATTCGTGTATCCGTTTGACCTGTATGTCGAACATGGAATCCGGATCGACGGTGATCCCGGTGCGTTCGAGGATTCGCTTAGCGAGAAGGTTCTTGTTATCGCGTTTAACAAGGCGCCACATCTGCTGAAATTCGCCATCATCGGCCACAGCTTCTAGCGTTTTCAGTTTTTCGAGATTCTTGATCCATCCCTTACCGAGCGCTCGATCTAATAATAGTGCTAGCCTTGGATTACTTAGCGCGATAAACCGCCGGGGTGTCACACCATTAGTCTTATTACTGAATCGCTCAGGCCATAGTTGATGAAAGTCCTGAAGAACCTCTTCCCTTAGCAAATTCGTGTGGAGTTCGGACACGCCATTGATGGCATGGCTCCCGATGCAAGCAAGATTTGCCATGCGTAGAGACCTATCACCACTTTCGTCGATAATCGACATGCGCGCCAGCCGCTCGTTGTCTCCGGGAAATCTGATGCGAACGTGCTCGAGGAACCGATGGTTAATCTCGTATATGATCTCGACGTGTCTGGGGAACAGTCGTTGGAAAAGGTCTACCGGCCACTTTTCAAGTGCCTCCGACAGCAGCGTGTGGTTAGTGTAGCCGAAGGTATTTTCGGTAATATGCCAGGCTTGATCCCAAGCCATGTTGTGTTCATCTACGAAAAGCCGCATGAGCTCAGCGATGGCAATAGCGGGGTGGGTGTCGTTGAGCTGGATTGCGAATTTACGGTGGAAACCATCGAGACGTACTTCCTTCTGACGGTAAATACGGATCAGGTCTTGAAGTGTGCAGGACACAAAGAAGTATTGCTGTTGCAGTCGGAGTTCTTTCCCTGCATTGGGCTCGTCATTGGGGTAGAGAACCTTGGTAATGTTCTCTGAATACACTTTTTCGTCTACGGCGCCGTAATAGTCGCCGATGTTGAACGCTTGAAAGTCGAAAGACTCGCAAGCCTGTGCCTGCCAGAGGCGAAGGAAATTGGCCGTGTGCACTCGATATCCGGCAATAGGGGTGTCGTAAGCGCTGCCTTTGACTACTCTCTCTGGGACCCATCTCACACGGTATCGCCCTATATCGTCGTGATATGCTTCTGTATGACCACCGAGTTTGATGTCGAAAGCGATCTCGGGATGTGGTATTTCCCAGGGATTGCCAAATCGCAGCCATTTGTCGGTCATTTCGATTTGCCAGCCGTCGCGGATGATTTGGTCGAAAATGCCGAATTCGTAACGAATGCCGTAGCCAATGCAAGGAACCTGCAAGGTGGCAAGGGAATCGAGGTAACAGGCCGCTAGCCGTCCGAGCCCGCCGTTTCCCAATCCTGGCTCTTCTTCTTGCTCCAATAGGTCCTCAAGATCAAGTCCCAGTTCTTCAATCGCCTTTTTGACTTCCTCGTATATACCAAGATTCAGCAAGTTGTTGCTAAGGTGAGGGCCGAGCATGAACTCCGCGGATAGGTAACAAACGGTTCTACTGTTGGATTCCAAGTAATGCTGTGCCGAGTCTATCCAATGATGAAGCAAACGGTCTCGTACCGTATAGGCGAGCGCAAGATAACGATCGTGCTTGCTTGCGACAATAGGGAAACGGCCAAGCACGTAGAACATATTGTCGGCAAAGGCGCGCTTCAACGCGGTATGGTTGAGCCCGATACGGGTGGATTCATACCGCTTCTCTTGGTGCTCAGGGTTCATCGATTTCATATAATCACATCACGTAACTACTTACACCATGAAGGACATGAGGTGTTAAAAGGAAATAGTGCGTTGGAAAACCGAGTCATTCAAAAAAACAGCACGGTTTTCTGATCAACTTCAATGTGAGCTTACTAAAGCAGAGGTTTTAAAAGCGTTGTCCTGTAACATCTTTATGTTCTTCATGCGCTTCATGGTATGAGTAGTTACCACATCACTTTTATTGCCAAGGCTGCAAGAAAGCCTCCCAAAGTCGAAAGCCCCACGATTGACCCCCCTTGTTCAAACGCCTCAGGTAACATAGTCTCGGCAATCATTGTCAACATAGCTCCTGCTGCCAATGCTTCAATGCCTACCACGAAGTAGAACATCCATCCGACGGGGTCTGGCGGAAATATCACTGCACCGGCAGCTGCACCGACGCCTGTGAGCAAACAAATAGAACCCCACATGAGATGTATTTTTTTCAAGCTCATCCCACTTGCTTTCATACTCACCGCGCTAGACATGGCTTCTGGCATGTTAGCCAAAAATACGCCCGCAATAAATGCCAAACTGATGCCAGCAGGGCTGATGGCAAGCATGCCAATTACAAACGACTCGGGGACACTATCTATGAGAATACCCAGCCAAATGGCTAATGCCGCATTTCCATGGCTGATGGCTTGGCCCTCTTTCATTATTTCGTCATTCGTGACAGAAAGGGTATTCGATTCTAGGTGACTTAAGGTTTCCTCACGCCATTTCTCACTATAGTTGTCCGAGCTCTTCAGTGAAAAATCATCCAAGCGGGCGTAAGCCAGATCTTTGACTGCCTGTTTAACCGCAGTGTTTTCCTCAATCAAATCTTGGAAGTCTTGTTCCTGGAGAGAATAAACACGTACATTCGAATGTGCGATGGCATCTGCTGAGCGTGGAAAACCACTGAGTACACCCATCTCACCGAACGTTTCATGGCATCCGAGTGTGGCTAGTTTCTTTTTATTTCCATTCTCGTGCAAAACAATATCTACGTTACCATCAACAATAAAAAATGTTTCGTGGGCCTCATCTCCCTGCAGGAAAATAGTCTCTCCAGAATAAAAGGTTTTCTGATCCATTTTTCGTATAAGTCCGGCCATTTCTCCGGGCGTCATACGATTAAAGAGGTTGATTCGGCTCAACTCCTCAATGAGTTTCTTAGAACGCTTGAGTTTTAAGTTGGCTACAAATTTGCGGGCATGCGAAAAACGCCTTAAAAAAGCACCACGGTTATTGAGCATATTATTTAAACTATCAAATAAAAGCCCGCCGGAAATAGCTCCAATAAATGTGGCTAATAAAGATGTCATTCCGTGCTCTTGCACATAGTGAGGGACATGACCGAATAGCTCTATGGTAAGGGCAAACAATAAGGCGCCTGCACCAAATGCCATAAAGGCGGAGTTGATTTTACGCCTGGGCTGGAACCATAAGCCAAGAACCGCACCTAAGGGTAGCGATGCAGCACTGATGATTCCCCAGAGAAAAGCTGTTCCTTCCATTGGCATTCCTACAACGGTTTACTTCGTTATTCAGCCACTGAATAATATTGTGCCGGAGATCGCACCGACAGGAACACAATGCCGTACCATTATCTGGTATCGATTGTGATGTTGGATAAGATAATCGAAATGTTCAGGAATGCTACCTAAATTGTGCCTGAAAGAAAACTCGCTTTTCCCGCGAATTTGACCATTCCCCTCTCAATGAAACTCGCAAATTTTCATAAGGGGTAGAGGGATTCCAAGGATCAGCCCATTATTAACGAGATTTGATCTCATTAATAATGGACTGTGGGCATACCGATCCCTACCGGATAACACGGCGCCGAGACAGCTTTGAGCAGGTTTCGATGATCTTGCGGATGGCATCCAACAGCAGA